>CAXFLH010000047.1:0-11103 GCA_964003875.1 uncultured Flavobacteriales bacterium
CATCGTCTGAATTGTCCATTTTTTCCATCAAACCATCAAATGTAGTGATGAAGTCGTAGTGCATAGCATCACCCGGTGTATAATCGCCAACTTGTCCGTAAGTCAAACGCATAGTAGAATTGGCATTTGGATAGAATTTCTTGTTTGGCAACATCTCTCTTAATCCAGCAATGTACAAACGTTCTCCTTTTGCCAAATTCTTTCTAACCTCTCTTCTCTTCTCGCTAATTTTGTCCATGTAGTGGTCCATAATGGAGTTGAACATACGCACAGCATAGTCTTTTTCCAATTTATATACCGATGGTCTTTCTAGGAAATTAAAGAATTTACTTTGACTAACAAAGGGTGAAGTCTTGTAAACGTAGGCTGCAAACTTGTGCCAATCGCCTTTAGTGTAGTTGTGTTTTCTAACCTTTTCGAAGGCATCGGGTTGTTTGCTATACGGCACATTGTCGTTGTATAATTCCAATAGTTCAGCAAATAAATCTTGGTCTAAATTTTTATTGTAATCCTTAAAGTGCTCACGAGCAATATCTTTCAGCTCGTTGATAGCTAATCGCTTAGCTTTAGGATCTTCAGGTAAGTTTTTGATAGCATCTTGTATGCGATAAATGAAATAGAAGACTTCAGCTCCTTGGAATATCGCCTCATTCAAGAAAATACGAACCTCGTTAATTTTCTCATTGTCGTAATAGGCATCGGCTAACATATCTAGAGCTTCACCATATTTTTCTACTCGCTCATCGCTCACATTAACCCAAGCCGTAAACTGATCTTCTAAGGCTTTCTTTTTGTCGTAAACCTTCATACGTTTTAAGCCTTTAGTCTGACCAATGTAGTACTTCCAATAATTAGCCGTTCTAGCAAATTTAGAAGCATACTGAATACGTACTTTTTCTTTAGCGTCCATATGGGCACGCATGACTTCTAGTTTTCTATCTCTAATCTTAACCACCGTTGGGTTGTATTGCTCAATAGCTTGTTGTACGCCCCAAGAAGAAAGGTATCTGTCCGTAGACCCTGGGAAACCCATTATCATAGAGAAATCACCGTCTTGTACACCATCTAAAGAAATAGGAAAGTGATGCTTTGGTGTATAAGGGATATTATCCTCAGAATATTCGGCAGGCTTACCATCAGGTCCACAATAGACTCTGAATAGTGCAAAATCTCCTGTATGTCTTGGCCACATCCAGTTGTCCGTATCGCCACCGTATTTTCCAATAGATGATGGTGGCGCACCTACCAAACGTACATCGTTAAAAGTTTCATATATCATAAGGTAGAAATCGTTGCCGCCAAAGAATGATTTTACTCTAGCATTGTAGTGCGTACTATCGGTAGCTTCTGCTACTATTTCGGCAGAAAGCTTACGAATAACGCTACTTCTTTCTTCATCTGAAACTGAGTCCAAAGCGGTGTTCATACGCTCTGTTACATCTTCCATACGAACAAGGAAAGAAACAAATAAGTCTTTGTTTTCTAGTTCTTCACTTTTGTCCATAGCCCAAAAGCCATCGGTTAGGTAATCGTTACTTACCGTAGAGTGAGACTGTATCTGTCCGAAACCACAGTGGTGGTTGGTCAACAATAGCCCTTGGTCAGAAACCATTTCGGCAGTACAAAATCCGCCTAATGAAACTACTGCATCTTTCAAAGATGAGTTGTTGATGTCATAAATATCTTGAGCAGTAAGTTGTAAGCCTACAGCTTGCATATCGGCCTCATTGTCTTGCAATAAAAGTGGCAACCACATGCCTTCGTCTGCTTTTACTGAAAGTAAAGCCAAGCATAGCGCCATTGTAGTAGTGAATAGTTTTTTGAACATAATTATTTTTTTTGAGAATTGGGTTTGTGCAAATTAAACAAAAAAGCCCCTCTTGGGGGCTTATATTTTGATAAACTAATGAACAATCGAATGTAGAAAAACCAACAATTAAGATTTGCTAAGATTAGTGTAAGAATTTATGGGACAGCTTCCTCTATCTTTCGTTCTTTGATGCTGTGTTCTATACCGTCCCACAATTTAATACGGGCTTTTAAACATTCGGCAGCAACTTGTTTGGCTTCTTGCCATTTTTGTTCATCTTCTCCACACAATTCTTCTATCATTTGTAGGGCAAGGGGGGTGTGTACTTCTTCGTCTAGTTCAATATGTCGGTCGAGGTAGTAGCGAAAAGTGTCTAATTTTCCAGGGAAGTTTTTGTCCAAATCGCTAACAATTGAACGGAACATATCCGGTATAAGGTCTTCTCTACCAAAAGTAAAGGCGGCCGCTATTTCGTGCAATTTGCCTCGGTGAATGATTTCAAAGGTGGTATTGACAAATTCCAAAGTATAATCTTTGAGTTGTTCTACATTGAATTTGAGGAGTTCTTTGTGAGAATATCCTGAAAGTAAACGAGCAATAAAGCGCTCTACTTGTTGGGTGTTTGCCCCACTTTGTTGCATAGACTGTAGGTACATTTCGTAGTGACTTGATGGATTGCCTTCAATGTCCATATCGCTTTCTTCTTCCAAAACGATTTCGTTTATAAGTCGTCTTGTTCTAGGGTTACCTATGGGCATCCAAGGGGCATTGGTGCTAGTCAATCCAAACTGTAGAGATTTGAGTAGTGCCATAAAATCCCAAACAGCAAAAACGTGCTGTTCCATCAGAATGTTGAGGTCATCAAGATGACGCAATTGCTGATAAACAGGGTGTTCTAATAACAATTGTCTAAGGGGTAAAATTTGCTCTTTTATCTCTATTATTTTTAGATTCATTTCTTCTTATAAATGGGTACGGAAGAACAGGCTTCTCCATACATGATACTTTTGACTATAGGGCTAAGTTTGTTGGTTATAGCTACATAGGCACTTTCAGGAATAGGCAAATTACTACAGCCCTTAACGATAACTCTTTGATTCACAAATGGCTCGGTGTCAAGGGTATTAATGAGTTCGTAAAAGATAAGGGACTCCAAATTCTCTAGATTTCCTTTGACTACCTTTTTAGCGTACGGACTTATGGCGTTACTGATGAGCATATAAGACCATACCGGCACTATGGCATCGGCACTGCATTCTATAGCTACATATTGGTCTTGGTGTTGTGCCCAATCGTAATCTTTGACGGCTTGTCTGAAGTCCTTTTCTTTGAGAATTAAACCTTCAAACAGCCAATTTTTGAGGTCAATGAGTTGGCGTTGTCCTTTAGGATAATACGCTTCTAAATCGAAATTGACCAAGCCACTATTGGCTACTCTATTGACAATTTCATCACTCATATTATAACATTCCCAATTCTAGTTTAGCTTCTTCGCTCATCATATCTTTATCCCAAGGGGGGTCGAAAGTGATGTTTACTTTTACATTACGTACTTCTTCAACCACCTTAACTTTTTCTTCTACTTCTACAGGCAAAGTTTCTGCCACGGGACAGTTGGGAGAAGTTAAAGTCATCTCTATTTCTACATCGCAATCCTCACTCACTTGAATGTCGTATATCAATCCAAGTTCATAAATATTTACTGGAATTTCAGGGTCATAAATCTGACAAATTCTTTCGACTATTTTTTCGCCTATGGCTTGTAATTCAGCATCTTTTTTCATAGTAATTAGTTTTGTGATTGAAACGCTAAAGCGTATAATTTCATTTGCTTGACCATCGAGACTAGACCATTAGCTCGTGTTGGAGATAGCTGTTCTTTGAGCCCAATTTGGTTGATGAAGTCAGTATCTGCCTCGACAATATCTTGTGCTTTTTGTTTTGAAAAAGCACGTACCAATAGAGCGATTATCCCTTTAGTCATTATAGCATCGCTATCAGCAGTATAGATAACTCTACCGTCTTTGTGCTGAGCATGTAGCCAAACTCTAGACTGACAACCTTTAATGAGGTTGTCTTCGGTCTTAAATTGTTCTTCTATGATTGGCAAGCCTTTACCCAAGTCTATAATGTGCTCGTACTTGCCCATCCATTCTTCGAACATATCGAATTCATCTATGATATCTTGCTGTATGTCTTGAATACTTGCCATATTAGGATAACATTGTTTGTGCTTTTTTGACTCCTTCCACTAATCGGTTTACATCCTCTTTGGTATTGTAAACGGCAAAAGATGCTCTTACAGTACCAGGGATACAAAATTGATCCATAATGGGCTGTGCGCAATGATGCCCCGTACGAACAGCGACACCTAGTTTATCTAAAATCATGCCCATATCGTAAGGGTGAATATCGCCCACTAAAAAAGAAATAACACCAGCTTTTTCTTGTGCTTGACCGATAAAGCGTATGCCTTCGATTTTACTAAGTTCCTTTGTAGCATAATCCACTAATTCTTTTTCGTATGAAACGATATTATCTAATCCAATATGATTTATCCAATCGATAGCTGTTTTTAGGGCAATACCTCCGGCTATGTTGGGTGTTCCTGCTTCAAACTTATGAGGTAAATCAGCATAAGTCGTTTTATCAAAACTTACAGTGGCAATCATTTCTCCACCACCTTGATAAGGGGGTAATTTCTTTAACCATTTTTCTTTGCCATACAAAGCTCCGATACCTGTTGGCCCATATACTTTGTGTCCCGAAATGCAGTAAAAATCTGCGTCTAAGTCTTGTACGTCAATGCTACAGTGTGGCCCAGCTTGAGCGCCATCAATCAAGACTGCTGCACCAACTTCATGCGCCCATTGTATCATTTGCTTGACAGGGTTTATGGTTCCTAAAGCGTTAGAAATATGATTGACAGCAACGACTTTTGTCTTATCAGATAATAGATTTTTGTAGCTATCCATATCAAGGACTCCCATTTCGTCCATCGGGATAACCTTTAAAGTGGCAGAGCTACTTTCACAGGCCATTTGCCAAGGCACAATGTTGGAGTGGTGTTCCATAGCTGACACCAATACCTCATCTCCCTCATGTAAAATCTGACGAAAACCATTTGCCACCAAATTGATAGCTTCGGTGTTTCCTTTCGTAAAAATGATTTCGTGAAGATGCTGAGCATTGATGTGCTGACGAATAGTTTCCCTTGATGCTTCGTAGGCATCAGTAGCTTGTTGGCTCAGAAAATGAACACCTCGATGGATGTTAGAATTTAATTTTTCATAATAATGACTGATAGCATCAATAACCACTTGAGGTTTGTGAGTCGTTGCTCCATTGTCTAAATAGACCAAAGGATGTCCATTCACTTCTTGATGAAGTGTAGGGAACTGATGGCGTATGTCATTTACGTCTATCACCTATACTTCTATATTCAATTCAACACCGAGTTTTTCGGCGATAATTCGGTTTAATTTCTCTTTGAGTTCGGGAATTTTAACGTTGGAAAGTACGTCATTGGCAAAGGCATACATTAGCATGGCTTGTGCTTCTTTGAATGGAATACCTCTCGAGCGTAAGTAGAATAAGGCTTCGTCATCTAATTGCCCTATGGTACAACCGTGACTACAAGCCACATCATCGGCATAAATTTCTAATTGAGGCTTAGTGTCTATAGATGCCGAGTCTGTGAGTAACAAGTTGTTGTTAGACTGAAAAGCATTGGTTTTTTGTGAGTCTGGACGAACCATAACTTTACCGTTAAAAACACCTTTAGCATTGTCATCAAAAATACCTTTGTAAAGTTCATTGCTTTGGCAATTTGGGACAGCGTGGTCTACCAATGTGTGATGGTCGACTAGTTGATTTTGTCCTATAAGGGTAATGCCTCGCATATTGCTTTCGGCATATTCGCCATAAAGCAAAAAGCTGAGGTTGTTTCTGATAAATTTTCCACCAAAACTGAAGGTATCAACCGTACAGTTTGAGGTTTTTTCTTGATTAACCCAAGTGTTATCAATTAACGAACAACTGCGTTTATCGTTTTGTATTTTATAAAAATCGACAATTGAGTTAGCTGCTGCATTTATCTCCGTAAGGGCATTGGTAAATACTTCCTTGCCATCGAAGTTTTGATGCCTTTCCGTAATTTGTACTTGGGCATTTTCTTCGACTACAATAAGGTTTCGTGTTTGTAAAAACAAGTCTGCCGAAACATCATTAGTGATGTACACTATCTGAATGGGTTTTTCTACGAGTTTGTTCTTAGGCACATAAATAAAAGTACCGTTGTTGGACAAAGCAGAATTTATGGCAACCAAACTATCGGGGTTTTTAGGCAAACAACTGCCCCAATATTTTTTCAATACTTCTGGTTTTTTTACCTCAGCTTCGGCTAACGAACATATACAAGCATGTTCATCATTGACAGACGATAATTCTTCTGAATACTGACCGTTTACAAAAACGACTAAATGGGTGTCTGTATCTGTCAAAATATATTCTTCAAGAGACTGCGCTGTAACCTCAGATAAGGACTCCGAAAGCTGGTAGTCATTTTTTAGAATGGGCAAAAGGTTGGTGTATTTCCATTCTTCATCTTTAATAGTAGGAAAGCCCATTTCTTCCAATTGGTGAATGTATTTTTCTCTTTCAGTCTCAAAAGAAAGTCCACGAGTTGCTCCGTCTTTAAATGCTTGTATGAGTTTGTCTTTTAATTTCACTTTCCTTCCGCTTCTTTAATAATCCAATCGTAACCTTTTTCTTCTAATTCTAAGGCTAATTCTTTTGTGCCAGACTTTACAATTTTACCATCGTATAATACGTGAACGTAATCGGGAACAATGTAGTCTAACAAACGCTGATAGTGAGTAATAACAATGGTAGCGTTGTCTTTCGATTTTAACTTGTTTACACCATTAGCTACAATACGCAAGGCGTCAATATCCAAACCCGAATCAGTTTCATCAAGGATAGCTAATTTAGGCTCTAGCATCGCCATTTGAAAGATTTCATTTCTTTTCTTCTCACCACCAGAAAACCCTTGATTAAGAGAACGACTAAGAAAGCCTTTCTTTATTTCAAGAAGTTCCATTTTCTCTCTCATCATTTTCAGTAAATCGCCAGCAGGCATTGGCTCTAGCCCTTGCGCTTTACGACTTTCGTTCAAAGAGGTTTTTAGAAAGTTGGAAACGGATACGCCAGGAATTTCAATAGGGTATTGGAAAGATAAAAATATACCTTTATGAGAACGTTCCTCAGGTGATAACTCCATAATATCGCTTCCGTTGAAATCGATACTCCCATCTTCAATTTCATATTCTTCTCTACCAGCAATGACCGAAGACAAGGTACTTTTACCCGAACCGTTTGGCCCCATTATAGCGTGAACTTCGCCAGCATTAACTTTCAGATTTATGCCGGTTAAAATTTTATTGCCTTCAATTGAAGCTTTTAAGTCTTTTATTTCTAACATAGTTTTTGTTTATCCAACACTACCTTCCAAGCTAATGGCTAGTAGTTTTTGTGCCTCAACGGCAAATTCCATTGGTAATTGATTAAGTACATCTTTACAATAACCATTAACGATTAGTGCTATGGCTTCTTCCGTTCCTATTCCTCTTTGATTGCAGTAGAATATTTGATCTTCTCCAATTTTTGAGGTGGTTGCTTCATGCTCTATTTTGGCACTTTTATTTTTTACTTCTATGTAGGGGAAGGTGTGCGAACCGCATTTATCTCCCATTAATAGTGAATCGCATTGTGAGAAATTTCTAGCATGCTCTGCGCTCTTTTGTATTTTCACTAAGCCTCTGTAACTCCCTTCACTTTTGCCAGCACAAATACCTTTTGAAATGATGGTGCTTTTTGAATTTTTACCCAAGTGAATCATTTTTGTACCGGTATCCGCTTGTTGATAGTTGTTGGTAACGGCTACCGAGTAAAACTCCCCTATGGAGTCATCGCCTTTTAGTATGCAGGAAGGGTATTTCCATGTTACAGCAGAACCAGTTTCTACTTGTGTCCAAGAAATTTTTGAACGCTTATGACAAATCCCTCTTTTGGTTACAAAATTGAAAACGCCACCAACACCATTGGCGTCACCAGGATACCAGTTTTGCACTGTTGAGTATTTTATCTCTGCATCGTCCATAGCTATAAGCTCAACTACAGCGGCGTGCAATTGGTTTTCATCTCGCATTGGTGCAGTACAACCTTCTAAATAGCTGACGTAACTACCTTCATCGGCAATTACTAAGGTACGCTCAAATTGTCCCGTTCCCGCTTGATTTATTCTAAAGTAGGTGGATAGTTCCATAGGGCATTTAACCCCTTTAGGAATATAGCAAAACGAACCATCGGTAAAGACGGCTGAGTTAAGTGCCGAAAAGAAATTGTCGGTAGTAGGCACTACTGTCCCTAAGTATTTTTTGACCAATTCAGGGTGTTCTTTTACGGCCTCACTAATGGAACAAAAAATGATTCCTAACTCACCTAGTTTGTCTTTAAAACTAGTAGCTACAGAAACACTATCCATCACAAAGTCTACAGCTACTCCGGCTAATTTTTTCTGTTCGTCAAGAGAAATTCCAAGTTTGTCAAAAGTCTTTTTCATCTCAGGATCCAACTCGTCCAAACTTTTGAGTTCTTTCTTTTGCTTGGGTGCAGCATAATAGATGATATCTTGGTAATTGGGTTTTTTATATTTGACATTTGCCCAATCAGGCTCTTCCATTTTTTTCCACGATTCGAAAGCTTTCAAACGGTGTTCTAACAACCATTGTGGTTCTTCTTTTTTCTTGGAAATTAGGCGAATAACATCTTCGTTAAGACCTTTTGGTATAGTATCGCTTTCTACGTCAGTAGTAAAACCATACTTATATTCTGCCCCAGTTACTTCTTCTAATATTTTATCTTCTTCTGTCAATGCTAAACGTTATAATTTATACTGCAAAACTTTCCCCACAGCCACAGGTTCTTGAGGCATTAGGGTTGTTAAAGACAAAGCCTTTACCATTCAGCCCTCCTGAATATTCTAAAATAGTGCCTATCAAATACAAATAACTTTTCTTGTTGACCACGATTTTTATGCCGTTGTCTTCAAAGGACTTATCGTCTTCATTTTCATTAGTATCAAAGCCTAAATCATAGGAAAGACCAGAACAGCCTCCACTATTTACACCTACTCTAACAAAAGCATCAGCATCTTTGCCTTCTTCTTTCATCAAAGCGAGTAGTTTAACCTTTGCTTCATCAGTAACTTGAATCACCTTATTTAGAATCTTTTAAAATTAGGTTACAAAATTACAAAATTATATGCTTTTAATCATATATTTCTTAAGCATCGTTTATGTAATTTTTCGTCTTACATTTGTAGCATGAGTTTATTAGAAGATAAAACACCAAATCGCACACCATTATCTCAGTTGGGAGAGTTTGGTTTAATACAACATATTAGCAAAAATTTTGAGTTAAAAAACGATAATTCCACCTTTGGTATAGGAGACGATTGTGCGGTCATTGATGTTGGTCAGCATTTTCAACTCATTACTACCGATATGTTAATAGAAGGGGTACATTTTGATTTAACATATACACCCCTTAAGCATTTGGGTTATAAATCTGTAGTGGTCAATTTATCTGATATTTACGCTATGAATGGTTTGCCTAAGCAAATTACGGTTAGTATAGCCCTATCTAATCGTTTTCCTTTGGAAGCAGTTGAAGAGCTGTATGAAGGAATTCGTCTTGCTTGCGTTGCCTATAATGTGGATTTAGTTGGTGGCGATACGACTTCTTCAACAAGTGGTTTGTGTTTGAGTATTACAGCTATTGGCGAGGTTGCCAAAGACAAAATAGTGTACAGAAGTGGAGCTAAAGAACACGATTTAATTGTTGTTTCTGGCGATTTGGGATCAGCTTATTTGGGACTTCAGTTGTTGAATAGAGAGAAACAAGTTTTTGAATCTAATCCTCAAATGCAGCCTGACCTTCAGAATAAAGATTATGTCCTTCAAAGACAGCTAAAACCTGAGGCTAGGAAAGATATTATCGATTTGTTTGAATCTAAAGGAATTGTGCCTAGTTCAATGATTGACATCTCGGACGGGCTATCATCGGAGTTATTACATTTATGTAGCAATTCAAAGGTTGGCTGCGCTGTGTATGAAGAAAAGTTACCACTAGACTTTATGGCAATTTCTACAGCAGAAGAATTTAACATTTCTGCTGCAACTTGTGCTTTGAATGGGGGTGAAGATTACGAATTGTTATTTACGATTAGCCAATCTCATTATGAAGCTATTAAAGATGATCCAGACTTAACCATTATTGGCCACATTACCGATAAAAGCCACGGCTCCGTATTGGTTACTAAAGATGAAAATCATCAGTCTCTTACTGCTCAAGGCTGGAATGCCCTATCTTAGTTTATTGTTAAGCTATCTGTTGTAGTTTATAATATCCTCATCTTCGGCTTGTTCTACGTTAGCTTTTGACAACAATCTATTTTTTAGCCTGTAAAAGGCATTGATATTGTCACCGTAAAATTTTATGGCAATCTTTTTCAATTGCAGAATTAACTATGAAATCTCTATCCGATCAAGAAATCCAAGATTACATAAAATTAGATGAACCTTTTAGTTGCAGCGGTAGTTATAAATTTGAGTCTTATGGCAAAGAGTTATTTACAAACGTTTCAGGCACTGAATATACTATTCAAGGTCTGGACATTGATAAATTAATGGATGTTTTTGTCGAGGAGGGAATAATTGAATAATGAAAGATTTTAAAAATAAAGTAGCTGTTATAACTGGCTCAGGATCAGGCATGGGAAGAGAATTAGCTATAGAGTTAGCTAATGCCGGAGCTAACATTGCTTTAGTTGAAATAAACGAAGAGACTCTCAATGAGACCGCAGAATTATTAAAGAAATACAATGTAGGCGTTTCGAAACACATTGTGGATGTTGGAAATAAACAGGCTGTATTTGATCTACCTGAAAAAGTTATTGAAGAACATGGATCAGTAGATATGGTTTTTAACAATGCAGGCGTAGCACTTTCTTCGACGGTAGAGAATTCTACCGATGAAGATTGGGAATGGGGATTAGGCATACTACTTCATGGGGTAATAAATGGTACTAGAGCATTTTTACCTTTTTTGAAAGACCGCCCTGAGGCAGCAATTATCAATACTTCCTCCATATTTGGTTTGTTAAGTGTTCCAAATCAATCTATTTATCATGTTGGAAAATATGGTGTAAGAGGTTTTACAGAAAGCCTTGC
>CAXFLH010000048.1:0-10952 GCA_964003875.1 uncultured Flavobacteriales bacterium
TGTTAACATTGTAATAATAAAGTCATTATCTTTTACAACTTCACCTTGAGGATTGATAAATTCTATTACACCTCCAGTATCTTTAAATGAAAATCCTTGTCTTTTCATATTCAAATACTTATTTTGATCGTCTTTAGATAAACTACTATAATATTGCCACTCTTTAACACTAGCTGGTTGACCACCAAATGAACTTGATGACATTAGTTTGTCAAAACTTTCTTTTTGATCATCAGGTAGACTTTCTCTATATGCAAAATTCTTTTGGTCTTTTGTCATTTGATTCATAAAACTAACCTGATTTGCAATTTGTTGCTGTTGTAATTGGTTTGCTAAATCACTTCTTGCACGGGCTTGGTTTTGCATATTCTGAAAACCCATAGCATTAACATATCCCACATCACCTGATGATGGGTCAAATGATGCTCTACCCGCTTGATTTCTACCTATATTATAATCTAATAATCGTTGAGCAATATTATCTAAACGACCAGCAAACGTTGTAGGTTGTTGTGGTTGAGGTAATGGCATAGTTGGAATTGTCATTGGTACTGTCGGTTGACCATAACCGCCAATAGGTTGTTGTAATCCAGCACCTAGCACTTGTGTATTAGGGTTGATTCCTGGTGTGTTTACATTCATCTTTGGTGAACCCAAAAGACCAAAATTTAAATTTAATAATGACATAAATATTTCCTAGTTAAATAATCCCCCAAAACCACCAAGAACACTTAATGCACCTAGTGGATTGAGAAAGTTTGATTGACTTTGACCATATATTGGTGTAGACGTTGTACTTGTACCGCCACGAGTAGCCCCCGTAACAAAAGCTAATTGATTTTCTAAACGTTCACGTGGTTCTGTGTACTGGAATTGGTCTCGCATAATTTGTTCTTGTAATTCTCTAGCTTGTTGATCTTCTAACACCGAACCAAGATTAATTAATTTTTGAGCATCTTCAAATTGCTGACCTCTTATAATTGGTGCTAGTTTTTGAGCATCTTGTTGCATTTGACGTTCTTGTTGATAATTAGCCATAGCTAAAGGTGCTGATATTTTTGCTAATTCATTAGCTAATACCGCCTGATTTGCCCCTGAACCTAAACGTCCACCACGACTAAATATAGAATTAACTCTAGCTTCAACGGGGTCAAATGCAGATTGCATCGCTTGTTGAAAATAAGGATTTGTATTTGATAAAAAATTACCTTGTAATGTTTGTTGTGTTAAATCACTTGATGCTTGATTTAATGGATCACCCGCTTGAGCCAATGCCATAGCTTGATCCATACCCGTTTGTGTTGGTTCAGAAAATGGAACTGTATAACTTCCTGGAAATAATTGACGTGGCGTGTCAAATAATTCTTCTGATTTATCTAATAAATCCGTATAATAAGGTTTTACATAATCAGGAATGTCCGCAACGGATTGTACTCGTTGTGTTCCAACTTGTTGCGGTGCGGGGGCTGGTGTACTACCACCCGTAAAAATTCTACCGATTGATTTAAAAACGCCCGTCATTTATATCTCCTTAACTAATATTATTGCTTTAGGTTTAAACTTATTTTTCTTTAAAAAACGTTTCCATCCTAAACGTCCATTAATGATTATATTTTTACATCCCATAGTTTTTGCCCACTCTTTGATTTTGCCGTCAACCATTTCAATACAATGATGTTTGTTGCCATAAGCAAAACCAACGACTAAGGCTTTTCCTACGTTGATGGTTTGAATAACTGTAATTACAAAAGAGTCTTTATTTAACCAAAGTTGTGAATGACCACTTAACAGTAAATCATATACACCTCGTTTGGTTTCTGTATGCACTCCGTGTTTTAAATTTATTTCAATATATGGTTCTAATATCTTCCATACATTTTTTATGTTTGCCTCAGTAACTTTTAATAAATGTGGAAATTTGTACACTTGGTTGTTAACCAAGAACGACATATCCGAATGTTTTATCTGCATTAGCGTTGTTAGGATGTGTTATTGTAAATGTTTGTTTACCTCTACTACTAACATACATACCGCCTGATGCCATTTCACTACTCGCATTTGCGGTCTGAGGCATAAAAAAAATAAGTGAATTTGCACCAACTCGTCTATCGCTAACAACTGTTGATGTTGCTGACGCTGTAAGTGTTACTGTACCCGTACTGTTTATTTTACCTTCAAGTAAATTATTAACAACAAACGCTACTTCACGTTCATCACCACCAGCATAGGGTAATCCAATAAAGTTACTTGTACTCATCTACTACCCATATTGGTAATGTCAACATCAATCGCTTGAACGTTAGTCCATTCGCCCGTTAAATTTAACTTTACTCGGTGATAACGATTGTTAGAACGTATAGGGGCAAATCCATCTGCATTTAAAGAACTTGCTGATCCGTATGTATAATTAGATGCCGTAGTTTTTCGTGAAGCTACCTGAACTGTTACAGTTGGTGTTGCACTATCTGTTTTTTCATAGATGGGTCTTATTTGTGATATAAGTGAAAGTTTTTTATTACTATGCTCAAACTCACCTGTTTCTATTGTTGCATCAAGTGATGAACCCGTAAATGTTTGCAGTTTATTATTCTGACTTCCAACAAATAATAAATTACCACCTTTATATAAAACAGAATCTAACGATGCGGGTAAAGCATCTATGGATGAATTTATAGCCACCAATCCTTCTAGTGTCCGACCAGGTGTTAAAATACTACTAACAATATCTGTGGCTTGATTAATTAACGACCATTTATCTAAAGAATAGTTGTATACAAGAATTTTATCATTAGTACCTGAGGAACTACTATTACTAGGATAAGCCCACATAATTAATTTATTATTTGGGTCAACAGCCGTAGATAATTTATGAGGAAATGAAGTATTAAAATCATTTTTGAAAAATGTATCTACTTTTTCATAACCTATTGGACGGCTTCCGTTACGTGAATCAAATTGATAAAAACCATCATCTGTGTAATAAAAAATTGTACGTCCAACATTAGCTACTGAGTTACCAAAATTACATCCTCTTTTACTTTCTATGGTATTAAAGGAAAAAATTAACGGACTTCCTACGTAACGCCCAACGCTTATGCCTCTCTCACATAATATAGTGATTTCCTCACCACCAACTAAAGCGGTAACAGCTCCTAAGTCAGATATGTCTTGATTATCAGCTTGGGTTGTTTGTGATGTCGCCCACGAAGTGGCATCACCTAACGCTGACCATCTTACGTTATTTAATCCTGAAGAATTATTACCCGTAAATACAAAATCTCTAACAACCGCTATTCGTTCAGCATTAACACCCGTTGCTAAATCCGCAAAAGTTGAACTAGACGTTAAATCATATTCTTGTATAGTTTCACCCGTACCCGCAACAGCGATAACTTTGTCACCAAATTGAACAAACTTCCATACATCGGTAGTATCTAGTGTATATCCACCAACTTTAGATACATCATCTAAATTAGATGTTGAATTATTATATAAATATAATTTATTTTGATCACCCGCAAAAATCTTTACATTACCCGTTATATCTTCACAAGCAAATATTCCTCGTAAATAATTATCACCCGCATTAGAATAATCAGCTAACGCTTTAAATGTTTCATATCCTTTAACTACTGGTAACACATTAGTGGCAACAGTTAATCCTTTATTTCCATATTCAGGCTGGTCAGGTAACCAAGCATTTAATCCTATTTTTACTGTGTCCATTGTTCACTATTTCCCGATGATGTTTGACTCCACGTTTCAGATGTACTTGATGTAACACTTGTCCACGTTTCAGATGTACTTGATGATAATGGTGTCCACGTTTCGGTTACCGAACTACTTTGTGGTGTCCACGTTTCTACAACTGATGTATCTTCGTTCCATTCTTCACCTTGTTTAAAAGCCTCTGTTACATCACTAAATAAGTTGTTGATTGTACCATTTACCTTAACTTCATAATTTGGTGTTGACGTTGATGTAAATGTTGTTGTTTGACTAGCGGTCATTCCCGCTGTGTAAGTAACTGACCCACTTGTCGTAAATAATGATGATTCCGTTCCACTTACTGTTCGTAATAATGTTGCTGAACCACTTGAGGTAAACGCTGAACTTAAACTATCATCAACAAGTCTTATACGAATACCTAAACCCGATACAGTAAAAGCATTTGTTGTTGTAGAATCAACTAAGCGTTGACGTAATCCTGAACCCGTAACTGTAAAGGTACTCGTTGTTGAACCATCCGCAGATTCACCAATTAAGGCTGAAGCTGTTGTCGTAAAACTAGATGATGTTGTTAATGTACCAAAACGGACAAAAGCATTTTCCCAGTTAGTGGAATCTAAAGAAAAAGGTAATGTATCTAATCCACCCCAGTTTGCTAACTGGTCTAAATTAGGATCACGATAATCTACATATTGTGCATTATCTAAACTAAAAGGTAATGAATCTAAACTGCCATATTGAGCCAGTTGTTCTAGTGTTGGCGATACTATGGTCATTCATCTTAATCTAAACTTACAGTTAAAGACCCACTCGCTATTTTTAATACATCTCCCGTTTCAATCGTTTTTGCACTTGAAAACGCCCCGTGATATAACAAATTACCACTTGAACTTGCATCAAAAATTCCAAAATGACTAACTGAACCCCACGAACCCGTAGCGGTATCAAACTCAACATTACTGTTAGATGAAATAGACCCTGAACTAGCCGTACCAAATGTAACCACTTTACGAGTATATCCATTACCCGTAAGTTCAGTTCCTGAATTATCATCATTGAAACTGCCCGTTGATAACGCTACATATAAAGCTGAAGGTTGTGTGTAGGCACTTGACCCTAACACGTGGTCTAACACTTTGTTTTCTAAATAATTTGATGCTGACATTTTTCTATCCCGTAATTGTTATTAATTGTTTAGTATAATCATCCTTCATAGCTAACGCTGAGCCGTAACGTTCTTTATCATTAGTGACAATTATTTCCTGAATGGCTCTAGTAAATAATTCATCATATTGTCTTGCTTTTACTTCATCTAATAAAAATACTGAAGCGTGATGTAATGCACCATAAAGATAAACGTCAGGATGACGAGTTAATATTGTATTTGATGTATTGCTATCTGATAAGGCTTCAATCGTTTTACTATAAATCATTTCTAACGTTAAAACAGAATCAGGTGTAGGGGCGAGTTTTATTTCACTACCAATAATGGAATACCCTTGTGGTGTACCATTTGATGACGTAGTGAAATTACTATCTAACGAATTTGGTGTGTAATAACGTAATACTCTGCGAGGTGATGTATTTAATCTAATCGTTTCAATCTTACGTAAATCCGTAGGTAATGAAATATATTGATCACCAGCCGTAGTTGATGCGGTAACTCTGTCGTGGTCAAATCGTGTATATAATTCTCTACTTAACCGAGCCTCTGTTAAATCTATAAAATCATCAATGTTTGATGTTAAATCATCACGAGCTAAAAAATTAGCAATAGATGTTTTTAAATCACTATATGTTGCGAGTGCCATTAAAGTTGTCCTCCACCAGTTCTAAGATACCTATTATCAGGGTCATTTAAATATTTCTTCCACGCTTTTGCATTATGTTTCGGATGTCCAAATCGTTTTAATAATTCGTAGTAAAGTGTAACGGGTATATTCGCAATATGCTGTTGGTGTTTTTGTGTATTACCAATTAACTTACCTTTTTCATATTCATTAGATTTCTTTTTATTATCATTAAGAATATGATCAACTTTTTGCTCAGTTACGATATAGGTTTTATCATCTTCGTACTTTAGCTTTGTTGTTTTTTGTTCGTTTTTGGTTATTATCTTTTCCATTATTTCTTACCCGTAAATGTGATTTAGGACTCAATTTTTTTCTGTGTCTTAATCCTTTTTTTTTAAATCGTCTTTTAGTTTTTTTTATTGGATCATAAACAACAGCATTAGACCTTCTTGGCATATCTATAACCCCATCTGTTTTCTGATAGGTCTTTTAAATTTTTTGTCTGCTCTGAAATTTTTATAACAAGGTCATTAAATCTTATTAGTTTTTTTGTTAATAGCATTTTAATTTCCTCCAATAAAAGAAGGGGCTGTTACACCCCTTCAAATATTATTATTACGATAAATCGTAAACTGCACCCATTGATTTCGGTGCTTGTGGTACGAATGTCATTTCTGACACCACAGCAAATTTAGTAGCATCACCAGTTGGGGCTACATCACTTACTGAGAAAGAACGACCAGGTAATGCACCCATTTTTAGATATTCACTATCTAATAGATACACTCTGTCACTCTGCATTTGTCTATCAATAACAACGTTTAATGTACCAAAGTCAGTTAAATACATTGATACTGAACCAATGATTACTGCTTCTTTTGGTGCATTAGCTGTCATATGAAGTTGGTTAGTCACAACTGATCCTGATGATAAATCAGAAAAAGTTGCTTTCTTAGATGGAGATACAACAAGCATATCAGGATTTCCACCATCCTCATAACACGCTTGCATAACAGTATCAACCATAGCTAACGTTAATGCTCTAGTAGTTCCGTCAGTTCTAGTTGCAGAACCATCAAACGCTGTAATGTCGGTGGCATCACCAGCACTAGATACGTTTGAAATCCACGTTTCAATAGTACCAAACTTACGTGGGTCAGATGCAGATTTTGCAACGGATGCACATAAAGTTTTTTCTATGTCACGTCTTTGCTCAATGCCTTTTAACACTTTGACGTAAGCTGTTTCTCTATCTCTTCCCGCTTTATCAACCACATCTAAAGTGTTTGAAACTGAACCAGCTTGAACAAAAATTTGGTGTACGTTACCAAGTCTTGTTGTCGCTGTTGGGTTTACATAAGAATAATCAGCCCCTTCATTGTTAGCGTTACTATCAACAGCAGTTGCTAATTCTTGCACTTGCCATTCGTGTGTTATTCCCTTAGTCGCCACTTTTTCCATATTGGAAAACAACGGCGTTTCATCAGGGTCTATTCTTGTAATTACATCAGAGAGGTCTTCTCTCTCCCCGATGGCATCACTATTTTTGTAAATTGCCATAATTTACTCCTTAAAAGTTAATAGTTAATATTTATTTATTCATAAGATACTCAACGGCATCTTTCATTTTGCCTGACTTACCAAGTCGGTCAAATAATTGTTTGGACTTTCTTTGCTTACTTTCATTCTTAGAAGTTGGAACTGCCCCTTTTATCATTTTCGGTGCTTTGGTTACCTTCTTCTTTGCCACTTGATTTTTAGCAACAAGTTTATCGTATAAATACGCTTTTCGTAAAACTTCTATGGCTCTTGGGTCTGATGCCGTCTGCATTTCTAAATCCGAAAATCCAACACGTTTTGCATAGGTAACAACCGCTTGTTTTTCTTTGGTTGCTACATCAGCATTTTTCCACGATGGAATTCGTTCTAGTAATTCAACTTTAGCGGACTCAAGATTCTTTTGATAGTTTTGCATTAAATCTTGTTGCTGTTGCTGTTGAAGTCTTACTTGTTCATCTTTAACAGCTTGTACTGTTTGTTGATGTTTTTCGTAAGCATCTTTTTGTCTAAGGTACTCACTCGGATCAGAATTAATTAAATTTTGATCAGGTTGTGGTACGGGATTAGATAAAAATTGTTCAACCGCTTTCAAGTTTTCAGCAAGTTGTGTCCTCTCAGCTTGAATCTGTGCTTGTTGTTGTTCAAACTGCTTACGCTGTTCAGCGAGTTGCTGACTCTTGCGAGTATAATCAGATGTTCTTGAGTAGCCGTTCTTTAAATCATCAAGAGTTACATTAACATCTTCACCATTAACTTTAACAGTATATGTTTCAGGCTCTGTCTGAGTTACGTCTTCAACTTCCTCAATGTCCGTATCTGTTTCAGATTCATCAACACTTTCTGTTTCTTCTTCCACAACATCTTCTGTTGCTTCTGTTTCTACATCTTGAGTTTCTGTTTCTGTTTGTTCCTGACTATTTTGGTCAGGATTATTTGACTCTTGACTCGTTTCAGAATTATCATCTTGCGATGGTTCAGTATTAACTTTTAAGAGGTAATCAACACCTTGACGGCGAGATAATGTAGTTGGTTCAGTTCCTTGCGGATTGCTGTTGTCCATAATTTATTCCTTTTAATAAAATTTTTTTTTATTGATTGTATCTAGTTTTTCAGAAGCTAATTTTCCATCAGCTACCAAAATAGATATTTCTTCACGAAGTTTTCGCAACGCTTGTAACTGTCTATAACAAATTTCACGAACGTGCGAATCATCGCTTTTACTTTCTGAAAACCCTTCAATATATCGTTTTTCAAGGATTTCAAAAACTCTGTTAAATATGTCATTATTGAGTAAATCTTTAGCTTTATTGCCTTGATTTGCTCTATTACGTAAATCCAAATCATCATTCATATCTATGCTATTTGACGTGAAGCCATTGTTCCAGCCATAGGACTACCGAGTAAACCACCCATTAATGTTCTAGGGTCTGTCATTGTATCTAGTGGCATCATCATATTTTGACCAACAGCTTGTTGTTGTCTTTGCATTTCTTCCAACATTCTCATCGCTTCGGCTTGAGTAATTTGACCGGGCATATTGGCATCAGCTATTGGTGACATACCTCCCGCACTCATTTGCGGATTCATACCACCGCCTAACATATAGGCTTGACCAGCATTGTTAAAATTACCCATCATTCCTGAACCGAGTAATTGACCAAAAGAACCCATAGGTGATGCTTCTTGTCCAAATACTTGCATAACTGGTAGACCCGTTACTGAGTTACCCAAGCCACCGAGAAAACCACCAAGTCCGCCCGTGCCTAATGCACTTAAAAAACTGCTTAATCCACTTGCCCCAGCACTACTTGCTAAAGGGGCTAAAGCTACTCCCGCAACCATAATTATCTCCTTTTATAAGTTTTGTGAAACTTCTTTATTACCAAGAACTTGAGCCTGACCTCTTAATTGAAGTTCAGCATTTAATTCCTGACGTTTTAATTCAATATCCGCCATTAGTTTCTCTCTAGCGAGCTGAATATCTGATTCTAACTTTTTCTGTTTTAATTCTATTTCGGCTTTTGCCTTCATCATATCCGCTTGAACCGCTTGTTCCGCCTCACTAGGTTGCGGTTGCATTGGTGGTTGTGTACGTGGATCAAGGAAGAATGAATCTACATCTTTAAATCCTGATAGTTCTAACATCTTACCAATCGTTTCTCGGTACTGTGATAAATTCGTTAATGGGTTTTGTAATCCCATAGTTAGTAAAATTTGTTCTTGTGTTTTAGCCACTCTGTCTAATACTTGTAATTTCTCATTTACTTGCCCCGTACCTAATCCCACATTAACTTCCATATCGTAAGAATTTTTCCATTGTCTTACATCCATAGGAACAAAGTTATTATTTAATCTTACAATTTGTGGTTGAGTAGCGTGTTTTGTAACTAAATGTAAAATACCTTTAAATAATTGCTTTACACCCGTTTCAGCAAATACACGAGCAATCAATTCAATCTTACCCTGACTAGCGGTAACAATCTGATTAACTGCTGATGCGGTTGTACTTTGTAATGCTTCGGCGTCAAGCCCCATAGAGGCTTTATTTAAACCCGTACGAGATTCTTTTATTTGATCTAAATAATCTAGTAGCGGAAAACTTTGATTGGCAATTAATGGTGTTGTTAATGGTTGTACTGCACCAATTTGTTTTGACCTAATTATGCCACCAGGATTATTATTAATAATATCATCTAAATTAACTTGTCCATCTTGAACGACTAATCGTGTATTATTTGATAAATATAAATTGTCTAAAATTTGTCTAAGTACAGTTGACTTAATTAGCTGTAAGTCCATAACTTGTTCAGCTAACGATACACCAATCATTCTATGAGGCATTAATATCGGACTACATACCGCAAACGGAATATGGTCAAACGCTTCGTTTTTAACAATATGATATGATTGTCCAATAGTACAGATTCGTCTTAACTCGGGAATATTATCACCATCAACATCAACCTTAATATACGTTTCCGTATACATCACTTTTCGTTGCGATTGATCAATGGAATTATGTTCAGGCGAACCTGAATCCACATCTTCAAAACGATTTAACTTTTCTTCTTGCTGGTCTAACTCTTCTCCTGAACCCGCATATTGAATAACCTCATCGTAGTCCAAGCCCATAGCCACTAGTTCACCAACTGACATCTCTCTTCTGTGAGCCACAAAATCAGCATCAGTTAAATTTTTAGTGTGTCGCTGAATAAGAAATTCTTCTTCAGGAATATTAATAATTTTTATTTTTCCTGATGTTGTCTTCTTTTTGATTTTAACATCATAGACCATAGGTATGGGTATGACGTTACCCATTTCATCGGTTTGTTCTTCTGCATTTTCATTTATTGGACGTGAGTCTTGTTCTATTATTTCAATGTTATCATCTGATGTCATAATCGTTAATTCATCTAACGTTAGTCCATCATAAGATTCTTCAGTTACATCTTCAGATTCATCCCAGTAAAATTTTAATACACCCAGTTTAAATAATAAGGCTGATTTAAACCAATTATGAAATAAGGTAAATCCATCATTTTGATCCACAATGTAATTACAATATTGTGTTGCCTGAACAGATGCCGTTACGTCTTCTTGCTGACGAGGTACAAACCGAACATACTCTTTACTTGATGTAAAAATTCGCATAACTGACGGCATAACCATTTCAATTACTTCTTGAACATCTGAAGTAACCACACGGCTTTTTCCGCTTTGCTCATTACCAAATTCCTCTGAATGATAGTAGTCTTGTACATCAATTCTAAAACTAGATAATTCACTATCGTAATAATTTAAAGCATCCTCCATTTGATTTTTTACAATCGCCTGAAGTGTACTGTCATCCATCTTTGGCATAATTAATTC
>CAXFLH010000049.1:0-10379 GCA_964003875.1 uncultured Flavobacteriales bacterium
CGCTTCAGGTGTTGGCTCTGGTCCCCACGGACTAGAAGTAGTTGGTGAAGAATTATTTGCTTGTAGTGGTAGTCGACTAAAAGCCTATAACCTTGTTACAGAAGAACAAACCGTAAACGTTAATCTAGGTGCATCTTTTGCAAATGGCATCACCCATAAAGGTAACGATGTATTCGTTACGGATTTTATTGGTAAAGATATCTATCGCTACAATACAGTTAGTGGTAACTTTAATATGTATATCGAAAACCTACCTAAAAAACCTAACGGTATTTTTTATGACGATATAGAAGACCGCCTATTAGTAGTATGCTGGGAAAATAATGCCCCCATTTATGAAATCGATATGACGGATTCTTCCTATACCACAGTAGCTAACACCAACCTAGCGAATTGCGATGGTATTTCTATGGATAATAACGGAGATTTTTACGTTTCGGCATGGAGCAATAATGCGATTAGTAAATTCAACAGCGACTTTAGTGGCGGTTCAACGGTAGTTGTTCCCAATATGAGCAACCCTGCTGATATATATTACAACAGAGCAACGGACACTTTAGCTATACCAAACTCGGGCAATAATACTGTTGTATTTGTAGGCTTCGGTACTCCTCTTACTTCTTATATGTGTGTTGATGAAGTGTGTGTTGAACTGAGTAGTGCCGATGGCGACTATGCTACGCTAGAAGATTGTGAAGCTATTTGCCAATCTACAGGCACTGAAGAAAAAGAATTGCCAACTAGCCTATTCTACCCTAATCCTATAACGAGTGGAGAAACCATTACAATTAACTCAACAGAAAGTGTAGTTTTATACACTATGCAAGGGCAGATAGTTTTTGAAAAGGAATTGAAGAATAATTTTTCTTTTGAGCTACCATATCTTAAAAAAGGCTTTTATTTGCTTAAGACAAATGAAGAAGTCGGAAAAATTCTAATTCAATAAAGCTATGCAGTCTCCCCCTTTAGCCGAACGATTACGCCCCAAATCTTTAGATGATTTTATAGGACAAGAACACCTAATTGGAGATAATGGTGTCTTGCTAAAAACACTGAAAAATAATGTCATACCCTCTATCATATTTTGGGGTCCTCCCGGCGTGGGTAAAACTACCCTAGCCAACATCATAGCCAATCAACTAGATAGACCTTTTTATACCCTTAGCGCCATCAATTCAGGTGTGAAAGACGTTAGAGAAGTCATTACTAAAGCTGCTTCATTGGGCTTGTTTGGTAAAAATGTGCCCATACTATTTATTGATGAAATTCATCGATTCAGCAAATCTCAACAAGACTCACTACTCAATGCGGTAGAAAAAGGAATCGTTACTCTCATAGGTGCTACTACTGAAAACCCATCTTTAGAAGTGATATCAGCTTTACTATCACGCTGTCAAGTTTATGTTTTAGAAAGTTTAGATAAATCTCACCTCATTCAATTGCTAGATCAAGCCATTACTAAAGATGAGATACTGAAAACAAAACGTATCGACTTAAAAGAAACTGATGCCCTACTCCGACTATCAGGTGGTGATGGCAGAAAATTACTTAATGTTTTTGAGCTAGTTATCAATACCCAAAACACTAATAACATGAGTATTACAAATGATTTGGTCATGGCATCGGCTCAAGAAAATGTGGCACTCTACGACAAAACGGGTGAACAACATTACGATATTATTTCGGCCTTTATCAAGTCCATACGAGGAAGCGACCCCAATGCAGCAGTTTATTGGTTAGCTCGTATGCTAGAAGGTGGCGAGGATATCAAATTCATAGCAAGACGCATGATTATTTTAGCCTCAGAAGATATCGGTAATGCCAACCCCACAGCTTTAGTTATGGCTAACAATTGTTTTCAGTCCATAAACGTCATAGGAATGCCTGAAGCAAGAATTATACTGTCGCAAACAGCCATTTACTTAGCATCATCAACCAAGAGCAACGCCTCCTATATGGCTATTAATATGGCACAAGAAAGTGTACGAGAGCAAGGTGCTTTATCCGTTCCACTAGAACTGAGAAATGCCCCTACTAAACTGATGAAAGACTTAAACTATGGGAAAGAATACGATTACGCTCACAATTACGAGAATAACTTTGTCAAACAAGAGTATATGCCCGATGAAATCAAAGGACAAACTTTTTATGAACCTGGCAATAACGACAGAGAACGACAAATAAGAAAATTCCTAAAAGAGCGTTGGAATGGTAAGTACAATTATTAATTATCCAAAAGACTAAAATTAAATGTACTAGATTTGTATAAATTTGCCATTAGAATGAAATACACTATCCCATACCTTTTACTTCTATGCATCCTATTTTCATGTCGCCACGATTTTGAAAAACTCACTTGGGATACTGACATTAGTACACCTATAGCTTATACTAGTTTAAATCTTACGGATATTGTTAAGGATAGTATCATACAATTTGATACACTAAGTGATAATAGCTTAAAATTTATTTATCAAAAAGAAATTATCAACTATAATTTCGATAGTCTGATTCATTTAAAACCCATCAGCACGACTAAAAATGTTAAGCTGGAGACCATCAATTTTTCAAATACAACGGTCACTCATTCCATAACTATGGGAAACTTAATCTCCTCAATAGATTTTGGCACGATTTTATTTCCTGATGGTGGCACAGCAGTTATCCCTGCCTATTCAAACTTGCTCAATGAGACCTTTCCTATTGATGCTAACGACTATTTTGAAGAAATGACCTTCACCGATGGACACCTAGATTTAACCATTGAAAATGGACTGCCTACCGATTTGAGTAATGTCGTTATAGAACTTCGTAATGAGGGAGAAACTAACAACATTATTACGATGAATATTCCCGTACTGCCTAGTGGAGAAAGTGAGACAACCACAGAATCTTTAACTGGTCAGACTTTATTCGGCAATCTAGAGGCTGAGATAATTAGTGCCGATATTGTGGGAACAGCACCCAACCCTGTAACTATTGATTATAGCGATGCTCTAACAGCTAAAATCGTAATACGTGATATCGAACTCCAAGAGGGAATTGCTGTTTTTCCTAGTCAAGAAATTTTTGATGAAGATACTGTCGTAGCCTTTGAAATTGGAGACGTTAAACTAAAAAGAGTGTTGGTGGCAGAAGGTGGCGTAGAAGTTATAGGCGTAAGCACCATACAAGACACCCTAAAGATTGAATATAAAATACCTGGAACTACTCTAAATGGTCAGCCTTTTGAATTTTATTTTGAACTACCCCCAGCTCCTGAGGGTGGCTCAATTACTGAAACCAAACTTTTCGACTTTTCTGGATACGAAATAGATATGACAGGTAAATATGGGGATACCATTAATACCATATACACCGAATCTAGGGGTTGGATTGACTCATCAGGCGTTGTCACTCACATTTCGCTAGAAGATAGCGTATTTAATACTATTACCATTAAGGAAATAATTCCTGAAAAAGCTTGGGGGTATATGGGTAAAGATACCATCAATGAAAGTCAAGAATTAGATTTTGGCGATTTTTCAGATTTCAGCGGACAGTTTGATTTAGAACATATCGAAGTGAAACTATTGACTGAAAACTCCATTGGTGCTAAAGCAGATGTGCGCATTTATACTTTCAAAAGTACAAGTGACCAAAATGAAATTGTGTTGAATAGCGATGTGCTATCCTCTCCTATCTCTATTGGTTCAGCTACGGAAAACCACAACTCTAACCCAGAAGTAACACCTAGTACTAGTACGGTAATTTTTAACGAACTAAATTCTAACATAGACGAACTCATAGAAAATAAACCCCATACATTAGGTGTTGATTTTGAGCTATTGCTCAACCCTGATGACAATCAAGATGATGGTTTTTTATTCAAAAACTACGGTGTAAAATCAGAGCTGCAAATTGAAATACC
Source organism: uncultured Flavobacteriales bacterium (assembly GCA_964003875.1). Taxonomy (GTDB): domain Bacteria; phylum Bacteroidota; class Bacteroidia; order Flavobacteriales; family UBA7312; genus UBA8444. The sequence continues at coordinate 3,911 of CAXFLH010000049.1, forward strand.
CTTATCCTTTTCTGGCTCAAACATTAGCTTAAAAGATACGGTAGATGTTTCTTTTTCAATAGACAATATTGAACAGGCTTCCTTTACTCTACTAGCACAAAACAGCTACCCTATCGATGCTGAAATAAAAATGTATTTGCTAGACCAAACCAATATGGTATTAGAAAGTCTTCTTTCTGAACAAATCGTTCAAGCTAGTGAAGTCGAAACTGATGGCAAAACTATTTCTAGCACCTCTAGTGAATTGACCTTCGCTTTCAACAATATCAGCGAAAGTTTATCACTATGTAAAAAGATAGCTTTTGAAGTCACTTTCAATACACAGCCTTCAAACCAATTCGTCACTATATACAGTAACTATGCGATGGATTTAAAACTCGTTGCTAACTTCAGTCATACGATAGAATAATGCCAAAGTATTTTTCGATTTTCTTAGTGGTTCTTACTTTATCGGCCTATTCGCAAGAAAGCTCATTAGAGTTTAATACAGATATTGGTTTGTTTAACAGTAGCATCAACGCCCAATTACTGTCACAGTCCTATGGCTTTTTAGATGAGATTGAAAAGAGCAATATCATAGACGCTTTAAAAGCAGAAAATAATGTTTCCTTTGAAAGCAATAACGCTATTCTTTATCAAAATAAAAAAGGTTGGGGACTGAGTTTATCTAACCATATAGGAGCATACGCTACCTACTCAAAATCATTAGTCGAATTGAGCCTGTTGGGAAACACACCGTTCAAGGGTGAAAACCTTAAACTAGATCCATTAGATATCACTGCTTTTAACTACTCACAACTAGACTTTTCATATCAATGGAGTAAAAAAATACAAACGAGTGTTGGGCTACTTTTGGGACATCATTTTCTAGATGCTACTGTCAATGAAGCTCGTTTTTACACCCACCCTCAAGCTGCTTTCATTAATTATCAAGTGGATTATGAAGCTCACTTCACGGACACAACAGATTTAATACAAAAACCTTTTGGGAACAAGGGTTATGGCGCAGTTTTTGGGATGAGCTATAAAGAAAGTACTCGTAATGGAGAAATAGAATTGTCAATAAGTGATTTAGGATTCATTAGATGGAACGATAAGACTAGTAATATGCATATTGAAAGTCAATATGAATTTGAAGGAATCAATGTTAATGACTTTATCAGCTTTAGCGATAGCATCATCAGAAATGAAATAGATAGCCTACAATCGGATTTACAAAGTAATATAAAGGAAAGCTATACTTGGCAACTTCCTACTAGGTTTAGACTATGTATAAATCAGCCTTTATACAATTATTCATTTATTCAAGGCTACTCCCTATCCATTGAACACCGAATGAACCTTTATGATATTCCAAAACTGACTTTAGAAGTTCATAAAAAAATGAAAAACCATCGTTTGGCATTAGGCTATCATATTGGAGGTGTTGAGCATAATGGTTTTCAATTCAGCTACCTTAATGGTGGAGAAAAAACCCATTTCCACATTTACACCAAACAGCTTAATGCTGGTATTCCATCTGTAAGCTATGGTCTTCATATAGGTATTGGTATAAAAAGAGTATTTTCGAGCAGTAAATAAAACGATATCGTGATAAGTAAATTAAAATTTAAAGATTCCTTTTTTCTGATTGCTGGACCTTGTGCTATTGAAAGCGAAGAAATGGCTTTTGATATTGCTCGAAACATCAAAGCAATCTGTGAAAAATTAGAGATTCCTTTTGTTTTTAAAGGTTCTTATCGAAAAGCTAATCGTTCACGTTTAGACTCTTTCACAGGTATTGGTGATGAAAAAGCTCTTGCTGTTTTGAAGAAAATAAGAAAAGAGCTAGATATTCCCGTAACTACAGATATACATTCTACTGAGGAGGTAAAATTAGCTGCCAGACATGTGGATATTTTGCAAATTCCAGCATTCTTGTGCCGCCAAACTGATTTGATAGTAGCTGCTGCCAAAACGGGCAAAACCGTTAATATCAAGAAAGGTCAATTCTTGTCACCCCAAGCTATACAATTTGCCGTACAAAAGGTAAAAGATAGCGACAACAATTGTGTGCTAATTACAGAAAGAGGCAGTCAGTTTGGTTATCACGAATTGGTAGTGGATTTTAAAGGCATACCTCTTATGCAAGAATATGCCCCAGTTGTTATGGACGTTACACATTCACTACAACAGCCCAACCAAAGTAGTGGTATTACAGGAGGTCAACCTCAACTTATAGAAACCATATCCAAAGCAGCAATTGCTAGTGGTGTAGATGGTATTTTTATAGAAACTCACCCTAAACCACAAGAGGCTAAATCTGATGGTGCGAATATGCTACCCCTTGACCAATTGGAAGACTTATTGCAAAAATTAGTGCGACTGAAAAAAGCCCTTTAATTTTTGCAAAAAAATACTAAGCAATACAATCAAAATCACTTCACCCTAAAAGCCGTTCTTCTGTTGGTGGCTCTACCCTCGTCTGTATCGTTAGTAGCAATGGGCTGACTTGCTCCAAAGCCTTTGAAAGTCATTCTGTTGGCACTTATGCCATTTTCTACTAGAAAATCATAAACGGCTTTGGCTCTGCTTTCTGAAAGTTTAAGGTTATGCGATTCTGAACCTACATTATCGGTGTGACCTTCTATCTCTACTTCAAGACTCGCATTATTATTCATAAAATTAACTAAGGTATTGAGTTCTACCTCAGATTCGGTTTTTAGCGTGTAGGCATCGGTATCAAAGAAAATATTATTCAATACAATCTTACTTCCTTTATTGAGTCGTTGCAATGGTATATCTAACTTCAGTGCTTGTAATGCACTTTGCTCATTTAGGACAAAATTTTCCGAATGAAACAAATAACCGTCTTTAGAAACATTAACAGCATAATTGGTATTGGCTGGTAAGCAAGTAAAAAATTCACCCGTCTTGGTATATGTAAATGACGATATCATCACTTTGCCGGTAGCTAAGTCAATGATTTCAATACTTGATTTCATGGGTGTTTTGGTTTTGGCATCATAAACCTTAGTATTGAGATAAGCTACTTGCTGCGATTGCATTTCTTGAGGCAGATGAAACCAGAAAATGTCTTCTTGACCGTAACCCGATTTATCGGATGCGAAGTATGCTGTTTTGCCGTCTGAAGCTACAATAAGACTATTTTCTACACCTAGTGTATTGATAGGATAACCTAAGTTAATGGGGTTTTGCCAACTAGCGGCAGGATAATCTCTACGACTTAAAAACAAATCAAAATCGCCTAAACCTGGGTGTCCATTTGAGGCAAAATATAAGGTTTGGTTATCGGTATGTATAAAGGGTGACATTTCATCGTATGGGGTGTTGATAGTAGACCCCAAATTGACAGGTGTAGAAAAGGTGCCTTGCTCAGAAAGTACACTTTTCCATATATCCATATCGCCATAGCCTCCTGGTCTATTGCTAACAAAATAAAGCTCTCTACCATCAGGTGAAATGGTAGGCTGTGATTCCCAATATTTACTATTGATAGTAGGTCCTATATTTCTAGCTTCTGACCATTGTCCATTTCTCTTTATACTGATATATATATCGCAACGGCCTAAGCCATCTTCACGGTCACAAGCAGTAAAAAACAAAAGTTTTCCATTAGGGGCTAAACACTGAGCTCCTTCATTACCCATTGTATTGACCGATGCACCCATATTTTGAGCTTTTGTCCACTTACCCTTTTGGTATTCACTCTGATAAAAATCTTCTGAAACAATATTGTTTTGATGTGGGCCTCTCCTTGTAATAACAAATAACTTACCATCGGCAGAAACACTTGGTAAATATTCTTCCCATTCACTATTGATACCATCGCCCATATTTTTAAAGTCAAAAGGCTTAGGGTTAGCTATAGCATCAATGGAAAATTCGCAATTTTTGAGTTCTTTTCTAGCAGACTCTATTTTTTTTGATTTTTGATATTTAAAGCTTAAAAAATGATTGAAAGCTCGTTGAGCTTCTACATAGTTAGGTATTTGCATATATAGCATACCTACTTTCCAATAACCCCATGCATTATCGGGATTATTATCTGAAATGCCTTTTAAGTAATTATCAATTGCCAATTCTATATTACCACCTTCTTCCTCGAGCTGACCCAATAGCAAATAAGAAGGTAAATAATTGGCATCTTGTCGAATAGCTGACTGAACTAATTCTTTAGCTTTTTTATCGTTACTCTTTTGAAAAAACTCTACAGCTTTGGTATAGGCTTTTTTGGCCTTTGGAGTGTTCTGTGACAATAGCACAAAAGGGGTAAATAATAATAGAATAAGGAGGTTTTTCATTTCAAGGAGGTATATATTAGGGTATATTCATATACTTATGCGATTGTAAAGATATATTCCATTTAAGGTTGTTCATTACGTAGTCAACTATTTCGGGCATCATTTCTTTGGCTTTGCTCCATTCTGGCTGCAAGTACAGTTTACAATCTGAAGAACATTGACTAGCAAATTGTTCAGCCCATTTGAAGTCATTCCTATTGTGTATTATTACTTTTAACTCGTTGGCTTTAGGAATTATTGCCTCTTTTGGCGGATTATTTTTCTTTGGTGATAAACATATCCAATCGAAAACGCCACTTAATGGATAAGCTCCTGAGGTTTCTATGTGAACACTCATGCCCTTGTTATGAAGACTGTCGGTAAGTGGTTGCATATTCCACATCAAAGGCTCACCGCCAGTCACAACAACTGTTTTGGCAGGAGAAGCTAGAATTTGGTCAATCATCTTATTAATCTCTGTAGGTGGGTGTATATCGGCATTCCAACTTTCTTTGACATCACACCAATGACAACCTACATCGCAACCGCCTATTCTAAGAAAAAAAGCTGATTTCCCTGAATGATAGCCCTCTCCTTGAATGGTATAAAAGGCTTCCATAAGAGGTAACATAAGACCCTCGGCAACTAATTTTTCTTGAGTCATATTCATTAATTGAATCCTTTAACGGCGTAAAGTGTATTTTTTAAAAGCATAGCAATAGTCATTGGTCCTACTCCACCCGGTACTGGTGTTATAAAATCACATTTTGGGGCTACCTCATCGTAGTTCACATCTCCTTTTAACTTCCACCCACTTTTAGTTTTATCCGATTTTACTCGACTAATACCAACATCAATTACACACGCTCCGTCCTTTACCATATCGGCATTAATAAATTCGGCACGCCCAAGCGCAACAATAAGAATATCAGCCGTAAGGCATAATTCTTTGAGGTTGATGGTTTTACTGTGTGTTAAAGTCACGGTACAATTACCAGGGTAGCTATTTCTAGCCATAAGTATACTCATAGGCGAACCAACAATATGACTACGCCCTACCACAACACAATGTTTACCCTCAGTATCTATATTGTATCGCTTTATCAATTCGACTATACCAGCAGGTGTAGCAGGATGAAATGTAGGTATATTTAGTGCCATTTTTCCTATGTTTTGAGGATGAAAACCATCGACATCTTTGGAGGGCAATATGGTTTCAGTAATGGTCATTTCATTGATGTGTGAGGGTAATGGCAGTTGTACAATTAAACCATCGATATTGGTATCCTTATTTATTTTATTGACTTCTGCTACTAATTCATCTTCTGTAATACTTTCATCAAAACGCAACAAAGTGGAATCAAAACCAACCCTTTCACAAGCTTTTACTTTAGCACTCACGTAAGTTTCACTAGCTCCATTGTTGCCAACCAAAATAGCTGCTAAATGTGGTTTCTTCTTGCCCTTTTCTACTAAAGCCTGAACTTCTTGAGCAATCTCTTGCTGAATATCTAAAGAAGTTTGTTTACCGTCTAATATCTGCATAAAATTTGTATTACATACGTGGCATACCGCCTCTATTTTTCATCATTTGCATCATCTGCTTAGCACCACCGCCTTGCATCATCTTCATCATCTTGCCCATTTGTCCAAACTGCTTTATCAACTGATTGACTTCTTGTATGGATTGATTGACTGTTTTTAGTAAAGCCTTCGCTGTTTACTCATTTGCAATGGAATCTGCTGTGATTCTTTCATTTAATGATGTTAGAGTGGAAATGGCTGGCTCTTGTCTTTACTTCTGCGTCATGAATTGACTGGTAATTGCTGTTCAATTAGACGCTTTTTTGATGGCTATGTCTATCGCCACTACGTTTTTACTCATGGATTGGGCACGCCTTCGCCCTACTCAATCTCTCGAAGATGTTGAAGGCGATATTTTTGGCAGAAATAATCTTCCTAGGTAATATTAAATTTGTGTGATTCTTGTGGTCTTAGCGTCAAGAGAACTTCGTTTTATTGCACAAAATGCAAGTTTGCGGGCGATTCTTATTGCTCGCGCAGAGTTCCTTGGGCTAGTTCGTTTGAGAAATCGCTGTATGCCATCGGAAGCCCTTCGCTGAGTTGAATTCGGGCTTGCCAGCCCATCGCAGTGAGGCGGCTCACATCCAGTTGTTTTTTAGGCG
>CAXFLH010000050.1:0-10370 GCA_964003875.1 uncultured Flavobacteriales bacterium
TTAAAGATATTTCTGCTAATAAACCACCACAAATTCCTGCAATGGCCTCTGAGAAGTTTCCTATGCCGTAAGCTACTCCTTCAACTTTAGTATATTCATTTTCTTTTTTACTTTCAGCAAGAGAATCATACAAAATAGCTGAATCTGCTCCAGAAATAAAACTTGAACCAATACCTAAAATAATTTCACCAATGATAAAATACCAAAAACTGAATGAAAGGCTGATGATTAGAAAGCCAAAAAAACAGAAAATAGCTCCTAATATCAAGGTGTTTTTTCTACCAAAGACATCGGCTAAATAGCCTGAAGGAATTTCCATTGCAGCCACAATAAATGAATACATACCCTGAAGTATCATAACCTCTTGAAGATTTAATCCGTTTTCTTGAAAAAATAGCACAACAATAGGCATGACTATCATAAACCATTTCAATCCTTTGATTACATAAAGTTTCCAGATATTAGAGTAAATATTCATTTATGACCTTGGATGATGTGATATTATGGATTGTCTTAAAAATTCTCTGTTGATGTGTGTGTAAAGTTGAGTAGTTGTAATGGATTCATGTCCAAGCATTTCCTGTACTGCTCTAAGGTTAGCACCTCTTTCTATTAATTCAGTGGCAAAGCTGTGTCTAAATGTATGAGGACTTATATTTTTCTTTATTTGTGCCTTTTCAGCAATTTCTTTAACAATATTAAAGATGGACACTCTACTTAAATGCTTACCTCTTTTACTCAAGAAAATGTAATCTTCCTGTCCTTTTTGAATCCTTAGATGGCATCTGACTTCGTCAACATATATATTCAGTACTTTAGTTGTTACATTACCTATTGGAATCAATCGTTCTTTGTTACCTTTTCCAATTACTTTTATAAACCCATCTTTTTTAAACCAATTGGAAAGTTTTAGATTAATAAGTTCTGAAACCCTTAAACCACAGCCGTATAATGTTTCAATAATAGCTTTATTACGTTGTCCTTGTGGGTTGCTCAAATCAATAGCGTTTATAATTTGGTCAATTTCTTCAGTACTTAAGGTGTCAGGAAGTTTCAGCCCTTTTTTTGGTCCTTCAATTAGGTTGCTAGGGTCGTTACTAATTACATCTTCTAATATCAAATATTTGAAAAAAGCTTTAATTCCAGATAGTATTCTAGCTTGACTGCTAGCACTCATTCCGATTTCTGCTACCCAGCGTATAAAGGCGGTCAAATCACTAGTATTTATTTTTTTAACACTAACTTTATTGTCGTTCATTTCTAGATAATCAACTAGTTTATTGACATCTCTTACATAAGATTCTATAGAATTTTCTGATAGATTTCTCTCTAACATCAAATAAGAACGAAAGCCATTTATGTTATTTTTCCAACTCATTGATTACTTTTGTACTATGAAAGTAGTAATTGTTAATGGACCAAATTTAAACTTATTAGGCGTAAGAGAAAAAAGTATTTATGGCGAACAATCATTCGAAGAATATTTAAAAGAATTACGTCAAACTTTTCCTAGTATAATTATAAGCTATTTTCAGAGTAATGTAGAAGGTGAAATTATTAATTGTCTTCATGAAAATGGCTTTGATAGCGATGCTATTATTCTAAATGCTGGAGGATATACACATACCTCTGTAGCTATCGCTGATGCCATTTCTTCTATCAATTCTCCTGTTATTGAGGTACACATCTCAAATATTTATTCTAGAGAAGAATTTCGTAAAAAATCTTTAATAGCTCCATATTGTAAAGCTAGTATTTGTGGTTTTGGACTAGATAGTTATCGTTTGGCTCTTGAAAGTTTAAAAAACTAACTCACTAATCTGTTCTGATGACATATCTAAATAAGAAATGTCTTTTTTTATCATAAATTCAACAAGATGTGTTAGTTGATGTTCAGCAGTTTTTAAAGCATCAGCACCTTTAAAATCCCAAACTAGACGAATTTTATTTTCCATGAAACATGTGTTCAACAGATTGATTAAACAATTCACTAAGTGATATCCCTTGGCAGTAGGCTTGTTGTGGAATAATACTCTCCTCTGAAAGACCGGGTACAGTATTTGCTTCTATAATGTATGGTTCATTGTTCATAATAATAAAATCAACTCTTGCAATTCCATTTAGTTCTAGTAATTGATAAATTTCAATAGTTCTTTCAGAAACTTTTTTAGCCAAGTCGTCACAAATTCGTGCTGGAGTGATTTCTTTTGATTTACTCTCGTATTTAGCTTCGAAATCAAAAAATTCATTTTCACTGACAATTTCTGTAATCGGAAAGGTTTCAATTGTGCCGTTTAGATTATGAACACCACAAGTTACTTCAGTACCAATTAATAAGGATTCAATAAGGATATATTCGTCATGCATAAAGGCCATATCCATGGCGGGCATTAGTTCTTCAATAGATTTGATCTTGCTGACACCAAAACTACTTCCATTACCATTAGGCTTAACGAAACATGGCAGTTTCAACTGTTTAATGATGTTTGAAGAATCTATTGTATCTCCTTTTTTTAGTTTTATAGACTTAGCACAAGGAATATCAAAATTTCTTAAAAATTCGTTACAAGCTCCTTTGTCAAAACTTAATGCAGATGCTTTTACTCCTGAGCAGGTATAAGGTATTTCTAAATTATCAAGATAGTGTTGTAGTACGCCATTTTCTCCAGGCGTTCCGTGAATAGCCATAAATACGCCGTCAAATTTTATCATTTGATTGTCAATATCTACACTAAAATCGGATTTATTAATAGGGTATGACTTTCCGCTTTTTTCTAATCTCCAGCCTTCATTGTCAATAATTACAGCAAAGACATTGTATTTGTCTTTATCTAGAAATTTCAATGCGACCTTTCCACTTTTTAGTGAAATTACTTTCTCAGCAGAAAAGCCTCCCATTACAACGGCGATATTCTTCATAATTCAAAAATAAACTAAATACATATAATCACGACAAGGGCAGCATAATTATTATATTTGTTTTTCGTTATCGATTAATATGAAAAATAGCAACAATTCTTGGTTATCGTTTTTTTTAACTAAATCATTTTATAAAAATTTATTGTTTTCAATTACAACAGTTATTGTTATTATTCTATCAATATTGTTGGTGTTGAGGTTTTACACTCGACATGATGATTTAATTGAATTACCAGATTTTATCGGTATGGATATTCAAGAAACAGATAGTATTTTAAGTGAAAAATCATTGAGATATGTTGTTATAGATTCTGTTTTTAATACGGAACTTGCTCCTCATAGCATAATTGACCAAGATCCTATTGCTGGTTCTTTTGTAAAAGAGGATAGACGAATTTATCTTACTATAGTTGCTAAACGCAAAAAACAAGTTATAATGCCAAGGTTAGTTGACTTGAGTTTACGTCGTGCAGTTTCTAAATTGAAGGCATTAGAGCTTTCTGTTGGTAACTTGACCTTTATTCCTGATATGGCTAAGAATGCGGTGCTTAAACAAACGATTGATGGTAAAGAAGTAGAGTCAGGCACTCAAGTATTTGTAGGTACTCAAGTTGACTTAGTAGTAGGAGACGGGCTGAGTGATGTGATGGTTAATCTTCCAAATTTAAATGGATTGACCAAAGAAGATGCTGAAATTTTGCTTCAAATGAACTCGATTAATTTAGGTTTAGTTTTGTACGATTCTTCAGTTAAAGATAGTGCTACAGCTGTAGTTTATCGTCAGCGTCCTTCAGTTGAAGATAATGCGATGATTAATTTAGGTAGAAACGTTGATATATATCTTACGTCAAACAATAGTGCCGATGAATAGATTAATAGTTATCTTGATATTAATTTGTCAAATTTCGGTAGCTCAGGAATTTGTAAATCCCTTGATGTATAATTCACAAATACCTCAATCTTTTCTAAGGTCAGCTTTTGAATCAAATACAACAATAGATTTACCATTTTATGATGATTTTTCTGACTATTTAGTATATCCAAAGTCTTCGCATTGGCTAGATAATGATGTTTTTGTAAATAGAAATTATCCAATAAACCCATTAAATATTGGTGTAGCTACTTTTGATGGTTTAGATTCAATAGGTAGTCCTAGAAATTTAGCATCAGAAACAGTTCATGGCCCATCAGATCATTTAACATCTAGACCTATAGATTTATCAAATTCATCTGAAGTCTATTTATCCTTTTATTTACAATCAACAGGTATAGGGAATGAGCCAGAATCTAATGATATTTTTATGTTAGAATGCTTAGATACGGCTTTAGTATGGCAAACGGTTTGGGATACTACGGGTTACAGCCTTTCGGATTTTGAAAAGATTAATATTACCATTAATGATAATGCTTTTTTACATGATACCTTTCAATTTAGGTTTCATAATGAAGCTACATTATCTGGCAATTTTGACCATTGGCATATAGATAATGTATTACTTACTGATGATTTATCTTTATCCAATGATATAGAAGATTTAGCTTTTGTTTATGAGACTTCTCAAATGTTGAATTTTTACACTTCTATACCTTGGACTCATTTTGATCAAAATAGAGCCGCTTATATGGCGTCAACGATGGACACTTGGGTTAGGAATAATTACTCGACTACTCAAAGTGTAGACTATGCCTATGATATTTATACGCAAGATAACGACTTAATATTCCATTATCCTTCTACTGGTCCTAGTAGAAATGATGAAATACCAGCTTTTCAAACAGACAACTTTTCCTATTCTGATGATTCTCCTGCTGCAATTACAGTAGGTGTATCTGCTTTTCCATCAACTAGTGCTGGTTTAAAATCTAACTCATTTACTGTTGTTCAGTCTCTAGCAACCGATGATAATAATTTATTTAAAAACAACGATACTTTGAAGTATGTTCAACACTTTGACAATTACTATGCTTTAGATGATGGTTCAGCTGAAGCCTCATATGGAATAAATGTTGAAGGGGGTATGGTTGCTATGTTGTTTAACATTTCTGAATACGACACCTTAAAGGCTGTTCAAATTCATTTTGAAGAAAACTATGAAGATTCTGATGGTCTAGCGTTTAGTATTACATTATGGAATAGTGAATCGGGGATTCCATCTGATGTAATTTATCAAAGTCAAATATTTTACCCTCAATATATAGACATTAAAAACGGTTTTTATGAGTATGTATTAGAAAACCCTATTAGTGTGTCAGGTTCGTTATTTATTGGATGGGAACAATATTATGACGAAATCATAAATGTTGGGTTGGATAAAAATACCATCAATAATGATAGAATGTTTTATAATCTTGGAGCTGGTTGGAATCAATCTAATTGTGCTGATTGTGATGGTACTTGGATGATTAGACCAGTATTTGGAAGTTTGACCACTTCATCGATAGATAATGTTTTAACTACTTCTTTTGGTGTGTTTCCTAACCCTGCATCAACTTCAGTTAGTATTAAATTTGAAGAACCTCATACGCTTTCTATTTTTACTTTGAGTGGTAAGCAAGTTTATAAGAATTTCTCTGATGGCCGACATAATATTGACTTACAATCGTTTTCTAAAGGTATATACATACTAGAAATACAAAGCGATTACCAAAAACACAGAAAAAAGTTATTAGTACAATGATGAATGAAGTGGAGGAGGAATTATTTGAACATCATCGAGTAGTTGCCGATAAAGGGCAAGAACCTCTAAGAGTGGATAAATTTCTTCTAAATCGACTTGAGGGTACTTCTAGAAATAAAATTCAACAAGCGGCTATTGATGGTTTTATACACGTTAATGATAAGGCAGTAAAATCTAACTATAAGGTTAAGCCCCATGACGTAGTTACGGTCATGTTTAAAAATCCACCAAGGGAAATTGAACTTATTCCTCAAGATATTCCATTAGACATTATCTACGAAGATGAAGATATAGTCATTTTAAATAAAGAGGCTGGAATGGTTGTTCACCCTGGTTATGGCAATTATTCGGGTACTTTAGTAAATGCTTTAGCTTATCATTTTAAAGATCTACCTGCTAATAATGGTGATATTACACGACCTGGCTTAGTACATCGTATTGATAAAAACACCACAGGATTGATGGTTATTGCTAAAAATGAGATTGCTATGAATTCATTATCTAAGCAATTCTTTGATAGAAGTATTGATAGAAGATACAATGCTTTAGTTTGGGGTGAGTTAAAAGACCGAGAAGGCAGCATCGAAGGTCATATTGGGAGAAGTCTTAAAAATAGAAAAGTTATGACTGTTTTTCCTGAAGGAGAGTATGGAAAACATGCTAAAACTCATTATAAAGTATTGGAAAGCTTCGGATACATTAGTCTTGTAGAATGTAAGCTCGAAACGGGGCGTACACACCAAATAAGAGTACATTTCCAACATATTAAACACCCGCTTTTTAATGATTTTGAATATGGTGGAGATAAAATTTTAAAAGGAACAACCTTTTCAAAGTACAAGCAGTTTGTTGAAAACTGTTTTCGTATGATTCCTCGTCAATCATTGCACGCTAAAAGTTTATCTTTTTCTCATCCTCGTACAAATGAATGGTTAAGTTTCGATTCAGAATTACCTGATGATATGAAAAGTGTCATTGAAAAGTGGAGAAACTATGCTATTCACAAGATTTAATAGCTTTTAACATCTTCTTTCTCAAATACAAAATCGTTATAGTCTTTAACGGTATTGTATAATGTATCTCTTTCAATAGGGTGTCTCTTTACATTTTTGATGAGTTCAACTAATTGTTTAGTGGATAAACTAGGATTTTGCTCTTCAGCACCTGCCATAGAGTAAATTTTAGTCGTATCATCAATGGTGCCATCGATATCATTTACACCATAAGATAAGCTCATTTGGGCCGTATTTCTTCCTATCATTGGCCAGTAAGCTTTTAGGTGTGGAAAATTATCCATAAAAATTCTACTGACAGCATATACTTTTAAATCGTCAATGACACTAACTTCCGGAATATGTGACATTTGGTTATCACCATTTCTAAATTTTAGAGGAATAAAAGTGTTAAAACCTTGAGTCTTATCTTGTAAGTTTCTAAGTCTATTCATATGGTCAACAAGGTGCTTTGGTTTTTCTATGTGTCCATAAAGCATAGTTGCATTAGATGGCATTCCCAATTTGTGAGCTGTTTCATGAATTTCTAACCATTGTTTAGAAGAACACTTGTCATTACAAATTTCAGCTCTAATTTGTTCATCAAAAATTTCAGCACCACCTCCAGGTAAAGAGTCCTGACCATGCGATTTAAGGATACTTAAGCCCTCTTCAAAACTAACTTTAGCTTTTCTACACATATACTCTAATTCAACGGCAGTAAAGGCCTTTACATGAATATCGGGTCTAATTTCTTTAACTCTTTTGATTAGGTTTGCAAAATAGTGTAAGCCCATTTTAGGATGAACCCCTCCGACAATATGCACTTCTGTGATTGGTTGGTCTTTATACTCTTTAATCTTTTGGATAATATCTTCTTCAGATAATTCCCAACCTTCAGTTTTGTGTTTAAGTAACTTAGAGTAGGAGCAAAACTTGCAATCAAAGACACAAATATTAGTAGGTTCTATGTGTATGTTTCTATTGAAATAAGTAAAGTTTTGATGTTTTTTTTCTCTTATAAAATTAGCTAGTGAACCTAAAAAGGATAAATCAGAATCAAAAAGGCGAATGCCATCTTCGAATGTAATTCTTTCGCTACCTATTACTTTTTCTGCAATTTTTTTGAAGTCGGCATTAAGGGACTTATTTTCCAGGATGTGTGATAAAGTGTTGTTCATTTAACGATTTATAATCAGTCTTTCTGTTATTTTTTCCTCACCATTAGAAAGCTCTATAAAATAAACACCATTACTTTTTGATGATAAATCTATTTTAAGACTATTCAGTATGATGTTAGAGTATACTTCTTTACCTAAAATAGTATAGACTTTTAATTTGGTCAAACCTTCCTTTTCTTGGCTAATATATACTATTCCACTTGTTGGGTTAGGATATATGTTTAGGGATTGTTTGAATTCTTCTAAATCAATACTACTCCCTTGAGAGTCCACAAGTATATATGCAGACTTAATCTCTGAACTTTCATCATCACCTTCAGTTACTTTAAGTCTAACTGTATAGTTGCCACTATTGCTGTATGTCACCACTGGTGAGGGTTCATTCGAATTTGCAGGGCTTACACCTGCACCATAAAACGTCCATTCATAAGAGTCAGGATTTCCAGTTCCTGTATAGCTGAATTGTGTGGCGTAACCTGTAAGAACGTGAGTATGCGATGCTTTGAAGTTTGAAAAAAGTGTTGTTCCACAAACTTTACCTGCCAAGGAAATTACTCCTGAATTAGTTGGGTCTAACCAAGGCTTGAGTTGTCTATTGCTAGTATTTCCATTTTGATCCCAGCTGTATGAAAACTTACCATAAAAGTCTGAGCCATTTAGTAAAAATGCTGGTGAACAAGCCGAGCTTCCTGTTGAAAGGTCGCCCACTATTTGTTTATTAGAATTTAGTAAAGGACTACCTGATGAACCACCTTCTGTAACACCATGGCCATTATCTGTTGAGGCCCATTTTATTCTCCAATCATACCCTGAGCTTGTTGCTGATTGAGTATATCTAGATATTTTTTTGATATCACCTGCTGGATGGTGTATTCCTACTCCATTTGTTGATGCTGAATTTGCTCTATTCCAACCTGCAGCAAATAAACCATAATCGTAAGGAGGTTCGTTATTAAGTTCTACTAGTTGAAAGTCAGAAGTTCCGTTAATACTACCTGTAGCACTACTATTAGAAATTTTACTGCAACCAGTCATTGTGTTAGACGATGGACTGTTATTAGGATTTTCACATTCAGACGCTTCATAATTGAAGTAAAATAACCATTGATTCATATCGTTTGTTGATGCATAAGTATTGTTGTCATCATCAAATGCACAATGGTCTGCTGTTAAAACGTATGGCTTACAATTTTGTTCAGTATTATTAATAAATGAACCACTACACCAATAATTATTACCACCAATCTTTATACTAATTCTACAAACGGCTCTTTTTACGTCTTGCCAATTATCTCCTTCAGGGGAACAATTGACATTAACTTGACAAGATTCAGAGTCGCCAAAACCACTTGTACTTCTAGCTTTATTGATTGAGCGGTAGGCATAAGACACTTGGTTGATGTGAATGATAGGTTGTCCTTCACCTTTTTGAACATATTCTAGAGTCAGCTCACTATCTTCAATGATTTCGTTTGCAAAAAAGCCACTTTCATGATTGTTTGCATTAGTGTAAGCACCCAAAAGTTTTGTTTTATCTGAGTTGTAAATAAATAATTTGCCATTTGATGGAAGCCAAAAAGCATCATAGTATAATCCTAGTGCTTGTGCGCCTTCGGATTTGATATTTACTCGCCAAACTCTTATATCATTTTCTAGAGTTTCCCATAATCCATCTTTTGAAATATCAATGTCGCTATCAATCAAGACAGCGTAGCGATAAGGCTTACCCTTTTGAGCATCTTCTTTATCTTCTTTTTCTAAAGCCATAATATTAGGAGCAAGTAGTTCTACAGTTGGGACTTCTCTAGAAATAGTTTGTAAAAAACTTATTGGAATACCGTCATAACTAATTTGTGAAAAACTGACTTGACCAAGTAGAATTCCTAATAATAATGTAAAATACTTTCTCATTGAATGATTATTTTTTTGTAAACACTGTATTCGTTTTGGGTACTAATATAAATTATGTACGGTCCTTTATTAAGATAGTACAAATTTAACTTTTCTTCTTTTTTGTGGCAATTTTTTTCAAAGACAACCTTACCCATTAAATCATAAACAATTATAGATTCAATTATATGTGGTGATTCTAATGTTAGCTTTCCATTACTGGGGTTTGGATAAACTAACAAGGCATCTTGTTGAGACAACTCCTTAATTGTTGAAATAGCACATAAGTCGAATTCAATTTCAGAATTAAAATCTCCATTAAAAACCTGATTATTAATAGATATAAAGCCATTACCAAAATCACAACATATACCGTCTTCGTATTCATCGTAAATTACTAGTGTATAACAACTGTCAACATCTTGACAAAAATTAAACGTATTAAGCTGATTGCTTACAAGATCATTTTCATAAGCTATAATCTCGTTGTTATCATTTAGTATTTCCCATCTATTCTCTTCAGCATAGTTGTCTGTTTGAATATCAAATTCAAAGGGTGAACCATCTTTAAGATTAAAATTTACTACTAAGGTGTCATTGTTGGGGTTTAAATCACGAAATCCATTTGGAGAAGATGAATAAATTAAAAGAGTATGTTGACCTCCTGATAAAGTGAAATTGCCAAGATTAATCTCAACAGATGAGTTTGG
>CAXFLH010000051.1:0-10201 GCA_964003875.1 uncultured Flavobacteriales bacterium
ACTCCCTCGTTGATATCCTCAAAGCTTTCAAAATCAAGATCAGACAGATAGACTACAAGAATTTCACTCCACGGTTGTAGAGGTTGAAATGAAAATATAACTTCTTTATAATTCATTAAAATGCGTTTATAATTTGACTAAAGTCATTAGCATTTAAAGATGCACCACCAATCAAACCACCATCAACATCTTCTTTAGAAAAGATTTCCTCAGCATTGCTGGGCTTACAACTCCCACCATATAAAATGGATAGACATTGAGCTACATCATCATCATATTTATCCGTAAATATTGAACGAATGTAGGCGTGCATCTCTTGGGCTTGTTCTGAACTAGCTGTAACACCCGTTCCAATAGCCCATACCGGTTCGTAAGCTATTACTACTCTTGACATCTGCTTGTCAGACAAATGAAACAAGGCCTCTTCAATCTGTGATTTGACTACCTCAAAATGATTGCCAGACTCTCTTTCAGAAAGTAATTCCCCACAACAGTAGATAACCTTCAAATTGTCCGACAAACATAAATCTACTTTTTTAGCTAAATCGGCATTATTTTCTTGATGATATGCTCTTCTTTCCGAATGCCCTAGAATAACGTATTTAGCCCCTGTTGATAGTATCATTTTAGTAGATATTTCTCCTGTAAAAGCACCGCTTTCTTGAGCGCTGCAATTTTGAGCACTTACACTAAACTTATCGGAAATAGAAGCTACCTTATCAAGGTGTGTAAAAGGTACTCCCAAAATAACTTCAACATCGGTTGAAGATGAAGATAGTATTTCTGACAACTCATTGGCCAAATCAGCACCTTCACTTAAATTTTTATTCATTTTCCAGTTTCCTGCTACAATTTTCTTTCTCATTTTAACTCATTCTAATTCTAGGGTCTAACCATCCATAAATAAGGTCAACCACAATATTAATAATTACAAACATTAGCGCAATAGTCAATACACTCCCCATTACTACGGGCAAGTCCAATTGATTTAATGCATCGACAATTTCTTTGCCTATACCATTCCATGCGAATATGTATTCCACAAAAACAGCCCCTGCTAATAAACTAGCAAACCAACCCGATACGGCTGTAACAACCGGATTTAGAGAATTTTTTAAAACATGCTTTCTCAATACTTTAACAAAACTTAAACCTTTGGCAAAAGCCGTACGCACATAATCTTGAGTCAATGTTTCTAAAAAAGATGCCCTCGTTAATTGTATTATAACTGCTAAAGGTCTTACACCTAGTGTGATAGCTGGAAGTATAAGGTTAGATAAACTTAGGAACTCTCCCCTTCCATAATCATCTACTGAGTACAAACTACCAGTCATATTTAAGCCTGTTAGGTGGTTCAGTACAAAACCAAACAACCAAGCAATTAGAATAGCTGAAAAAAACGATGGAACTGACATTCCTAAGACTCCAAAAAATAGAGCCAACTTGTCAATCCAACTATCTTTGAAGATAGCAGCCAATATCCCTATGAAAATACCAAGTACAATAGCAATAAGAATTGAAGAAAGTGCTAGCACAACCGTATTGGGTAATGTGTCAGAAATAATATGACTAACTAATTTACCAGACTTTTTAAAAGATGTCCTTAGATAAGGAAACTTGATTACGATATCTGTATGTTTGGTAGAACCTAATTTAAAATAGCTATATGCTTTGGATTCAAGATTAGAATAATCATTAAGTTTTTGTGAGTGTAATGATATAGGAGACAAATCATTGAGGTATAAAGCATATTGAGTAGAAAGTGGCTTATCAAAGCCATATTTGGCTCTTATATTTTTCAACTGCTCAGCATCTTCCCTTTGGTCTAACATCATTCTTGCAGGGTCACCAGGCAAAACATTAAAGAGTAAAAACACTACAGTTACTACTCCCCACATAACTAGGAAACCATAACTCAAACGCTTGATGACAAATGCTAACAAAACTAATTATTGAACTTCTATATCACTTAAAGATGGGAAATCATTATGATGCCATTTTCCCATAATTGTTCCTTTTTGCAGATACATTAACCCTGGGTTTGAACGAATCATCGTTTTTAAAGTGGTTTCATCTGTAAAATAAAATGGATATTCTATATTGTTTTCTTCTGCAAAAGCTAAAATATTGTCATCGCTAGAGGCACACAAAGCATAGAAAGGAATTCCTGCCGTTTGACAATCGGCATAAAAAGCATTGATTTCTTCTTGTGCAGAAGCAGATGTTTTGTCAATATTATAACAAACCAATAGAAATGCATTATCTTCATCTAAAACAGAATAGGTATAATCAGCGCCATCTTTAGAAATAGAAAAATCATGAATAGGTGGCTCATAACCTTCTTGTAAGACTATGGTTTTATCTGTAGCTTCGACAAAATCAAATTCTTCCCACTTATCTTGATAATCTGTAGAAAGCATCTCCGAAACCTCTCGGGTTGCTTTGTTTTTTACGACATAATAATAGGCTTCTTCGGTACATGGTAATTCTAACTCATCACAGGTTTTCATGCCCTCCGTTATGTTATTGCCTACAGCATAAGGTCTAAAATCTTTTACTGGTAAGTGTCTGTAGGTATGGACAATAAAAGTAAAACAGAAAAAAGTAATAATGGCTAAAAACATATTTTCCATTTTGCGACTAAATAAGGCTTTGATGTGTTTCTCCCCTATAAATAAAATGGAAATAAAAAATAATAGTATAAGGTCTTTTCTAAATGACCCCCAAGGTGTAAGTTTAATAGCATCACCAAAACAACCACAGTCAGTTACTTTGTTATAATATGCTGAATAAAAAGTTAGGAAAGTAAAAAATACTATCATCAACATCAAAGACCAATTAGCTAGTTTAGGGCGTGCGCCAACAAGCACCATAATACCAACTACCACTTCGAAAATACAAATACCTGCAGCCATAATAAAAGCTAGTGGTATCAAAAATTCTAAATTGAGTACATCGGCAGAAAAGTATTCTTCGAGTTTGTATGAAAAACCAAGAGCATCATTAGCTTTAATAAGTCCTGAAATGATAAAAAGAACTCCTACAATGAATCGAGATAAATAAGTTAAAAATTTCATATTAATTAAGTTTAATTAGTGCAAAAATAGAATAGTTAATCATATCAAAATAATTAGCGTCAATTCCTTCAGAAATCAAGGTTTTACCTTGGTTATCTTCTATTTGCTTAACTCTTAGAAGTTTCTGAAGTATCAAGTCGGTCAAAGAACTGACTCGCATATCACGCCAAGCCTCTCCATAATCGTGATTCTTAAACTTCATCAGCTCTTTAGATTCAGTGTAGTATTTTTCATACAGTTCTTGTACTTCATGATTTTCCATATCAGGCTGTTCTGCAATACCCTTCTCTAACTGAATAAGTGCAATGATGGAATAATTGACAATACCAATAAATTCATTTCTTATATCTTCACCAACCTTTTGAGAGCCCTTCATCTCAATACTGCGTATTCTTTGGGCTTTTATGAAAATTTGATCGGTAAGTGACGATAATCTTAGTATACGCCATGCACAACCATAATCTTTCATTTTTTTGATAAAAATATCCTTACATTTGGCTGACGCCACATCATATTCACGAATGGTTTGTTCCATATTTCAATTTCGATTTGAAGAATGACTAAAAATAAAAATTTAAACACTCTTATAACGCTAGAATGTAATTCAAAATTGCTCGATTTATCAACACCAGCAATAATGGGTATTTTAAACCTTACTGACGATTCATTTTATGATGGTGGACAACACAATTCCATAAAAAAAGCACTTCTTCAAACTGAAAAAATGCTCGATGATGGAGCTAAAATCATTGATATAGGAGCCTATTCTTCACGACCTAAGGCTAAACACATTAGTCATGATGAGGAGTGGCAAAGATTAGAAAAAACACTACAAATTATTAACAAAGAATTTACTCAAGCGATACTTTCTGTAGATACCTTTCGCTCAGAAATTGCTCGAAGAAGTATTGATAATGGCGCAGATATAATCAATGATATTTCTGCTGGAAATTTAGACCCACAAATGTTTGATACTGTTGCAGATTTAAATGTTCCTTACATTATGATGCACATGCAAGGCACTCCACAAACTATGCAAGACAATCCACATTACGATTGCATAGAAAAAGAAGTGTCGAACTATTTTTTAAGCAAAGTGAAATCACTACAACAAAAAGGTCTAAAAAAAATTATAATAGACCCTGGCTTTGGATTTGGCAAAACGCTTGAACACAACTACCAATTGTTAAATAATCTAGAGGAACTTCATACTCTAGAACTTCCCATATTAGTTGGTGTTTCAAGAAAGTCAATGGTATATAAAGTATTGGAAACAGATGCTAAAAATTCACTCAACGGAACAACCGCTATTCATACTTTGTGTTTAAGCAAGGGGGCATCAATTCTGAGGGCACACGATGTAAAAGAAGCTGTTGAGTGTGTAAAATTAATTAACTTCGCCAAAAACCAATTATAAATGGGTTTCTTAGAATTTAACATATTAGACATTTTAGACATCTTACTGGTAGCATTTCTGCTATTTCAATTGTACAAATTGATAAAAGGTACTGTAGCCATTCGTATTTTTATTGGTATTGCAGCCATATATTTACTTTGGAAGTTAGTAGAAGCCTTACAAATGGAGCTTTTAAGTGAAATTTTAGGGCAATTTATTGGTGTTGGTGTGTTAGCAGTCATTATTGTTTTTCAGCAAGAATTAAGACGCTTTTTATTGATGATAGGAAATACTAAATTTTTCTCTAAAGATGGAGTTTTAAAATTCAATTGGATAAATGACGAAACTGCTGCAGAAGTAAAAATTTCAGACATTGTTAAGGCATGTGATGAAATGGCAAAAACTAAAACTGGCGCTATTATAGTTGTCACTAGAGAAAATGGATTGCCAAATTATATAGAAACTGGCGAAATAATAAACGCTAAAACATCCAATATCTTTTTGCAGAGTATCTTTTTCAAGAATAGTCCTTTACATGATGGTGCAGTTATTATCACCGGCGATACTATAAAGGCAGCTCGATGTGTTCTTCCTACTATAGAAAACGATAGCTTTCCTTCAAATTTAGGTATGCGACACAGAGCAGCAGCTGGTATTACCGAAAATACCGATTCTATTGCTGTTGTTGTTTCTGAAGAAAGGGGCAAAATTTCGGTTGCATACAAAGGGCAATTAGAGATTAGCCTATCTGCCGATCAACTCAAAGAATTCTTACAAAAGGAATTGCACCAATAATTAGCTTTTCAATCTAGGGTCAAGTGCATCTCTTAGTCCCTCACCTATCAAATTATAGATGGTGATAGTTAAGAATATTGCAAATCCTGGGAACATAACTAACCACCACGCCTCAAACTCTTGACGCCCTAAATTAAGCAAAGATCCCCACGTCACTACATCATCTGGAACACCAATTCCTAGAAAAGATAAAGAACTTTCTATAAGGATTGCTGATGCTACACCAAAGGCAATTGAAACAAATACTGGTGCTAATGCATTAGGAAGTGCATGTTTAGCAATGGCTCTAAAATTAGAATAGCCTAAGGATTTAGCCGCTTGAACGTATTCTAACTCTCTGATACGTAAAAACTCAGCTCTAGTAAAACGTGCTATACCAGTCCAAGAAGTAAGACCAATGATTACCATAATTAACCATATACTTCTTACGAAAATAGCCGATATCGTAATGATTAAAATTAATCTAGGAATTGAGTTTAAAATCTCAATACCTCTTGATACAAAAGTATCAATTGGCACACTAACTTCCTTAGCCAACCAACCAAATTTCAATACTCTAGATAAAAGACGCATACCTACAATAATAGCAGCAATTAAGATTAAAGAGATGACGAGTTCCCATATACCGTTACCTGAAGTAAAGGCATTTGCTAGAGTGTATTTTCTAACACCAAAACCATAAAAGAAGGCTAAGAAAACTCCCAGTAATGTAAAATAGTATTTAGATCGAGGCATTAATAAATTTCTATCACCAAAGAAACCAGCCAAAGCCCCTAAAAAGACTCCAATAATACTCGCTATACCCATAGCTAATACTCCTACCAACAATGATATTCGAGTACCATGAATTAGTCCTGAAGCTAAATCACGCCCTATGTTATCAGTTCCCATAATGTGTCTTAAGCGATTAGGAATAGCTACAATTTCATTATCACTATTCTTGTAACGTTGTTCGTCAAAAGGGGAAACGTACTCTCGGTTATATCTATCGCCTTTATCAGGAGAATAAGGTATAGGTGCCCACATTACCTTTTCAAGGTCTAACTTCCTCCAATCGGTAATATCAAACTGAAGTACTTCAGAAAGACCTGTTTCTGGGTTTACCACGGAATCTAACTTAGATGGATTAACCAAAGTGGAAAATGCAGGATAAAAGGTTTCTCCTTTATATTTACAATATAAGGGCTGATCGTTAGCTATTACAGGCGCAAATAAGGCTATAAAAACTAATGCAATCAAAATGTATAAGGATATCAGGGCAGGTTTGTTTTTCTTAAACTGCTGCCAAGCGTATTTTTTAAATGAAAAATCTCTTTGTTCCATAGTTTTATTTGTAAGAAATTCTAGGGTCTACAACTGCATAAAGGATATCAGCTACTAAATAACCGATCATAGTTAGAAAACCAATAATAGTAAATACGGCAACTATCATCGGATAGTCTGAATTGAGTATTGAACTGTATATCTCAAATCCCATACCAGGAATTGTAAAAATCGTTTCTATAATTACCGAACCACCGATAGCTAGTGGAAAAATATTAGCAAAAACAGTAATTATTGGTAATAAGGAGTTTCTTAAAGCGTGTTTCATTACTACTTTACCTTCACCAAGTCCTTTAGCTCGTGCTGTACGGATATAATCTTGTCCAAATACATCTATTACACCAACACGCATAATTCTACTTAAAAATGCAAAAGAACTGTAAGTATAAGTAATCAATGGTAGAATAAAATAAGGTGCTCTATGTGCTGCTTTTTCAAAGAAAGACCAACTAGGGTCGTATAATGTAGGGTCTTGTATTCCCGAAACAGGGAACCACCTTAATGTATCTGGATTAGCAAAGGTGTACAATAACAATACACCAATAAAAAAGCTTGGCATTGAATACAATACAAACACCACAATAGAAGTAATCCTATCGAATTTAGTGTCCTTTTTGTAAGCTGAATATATTCCTAGTGGAATACTGACTAAATAAGCAAATAGAACCGATAACAGTGAAAAGGAGAAAGAAATCCAAACCTTATCCCAAATTTTAGTATTGATAGGCTGACTATCGATGTAAGAAAAGCCAAAGTCTCCCCTTACTACTCCTTTACGTTGTTCACCATCACCAAACAACCAAAAATGATATTGATTTTTTGAACCATACCATATGATTTTAGGAATATAGCTTTTCCAAGAAGATTGCTTGCTGAGCATATCATTGTATAACAACTTGGATTGTTCAAACTCCTTTTTTACAGGAGATAAAAAGGCATAATTACTATACAGTGTATCTAAAGAATTAAATTTTGATGCTATTACATTAGGATTGGCTGTTTCTAACATTGAATTGATTTCAAAATTAGATTCAGTAATAACATCATTGATTTCATTTTTAGAATAATTAGGTCGCCCCTCTCCATCTTTATTCATCTCAAAGATATCATCTAAAATAAGCTTACTATGACTAAGTTGAGCTACGTTTAGCTGATGAAAATAACTGGAAACATCTTCCCAATTGCCATAATAATGAGATAACTCTGCTAGACATGCTGAGTGATCTTTATCTGCAACTCTGTAGAGTGTATCGCAATCACTTATTGAGCCAAAACTGAAATAGAAAACTGGTAAATCTAGACCTAATTTTTTTCGTAATTCTTGCTTAGTTTTTTTAGTCGCATTAGATTGCTGATTGGCTGCCCCTTCCTTGTCGGCAGAGCTAGATAATTTTTCTACAGGATCGGCTGGTGCACTTATACTAATAATGAAAGCTAATAATGAAATGGCTAACAATGTCGGTATAAAAATGAGTATCCTTTTCGCTAAGTATTTTAACATATTATTAAATTTTTAGGGCATTGGGACTTTAGTCTTAAAGCTTTCTTTAAGCTTAAAATTATGTAAAACAAAACCAGGTTTTTCATAGTACATATCGGCATTATCGAAACGCTTATGAATGACTATTTTACGCTTAGGACTGTACATAAATACATAAGGTTGGTCTTCATATATCTTGGCTTGTAATTGCCATATGGCATTTCGATGTTCTTCTGGATCAATGGCACCATTGGCAGCGTCAATTAAAGAGTCACTGTAAGCATCTCCAAAACCACAAAAGTTAGACCCTTTGTTTGCCCAAGAAGAAGTATGCCATAATTGGTAAGGGTTGGAATAAGAAGCAGAACCACCCCAACCTCCTAGCATCATATCAAAATCGTGCTCTTGAGCATTTTTGTAAAACAAGGTGAAATCCATAGGGTTTGGCTTAACTTCCACTCCTGCTCTCCACATGCTTTCTTTTATCATTAAAGCGGTTTCTTTGGAAGCAGCACCACTCATATAACTCAATTCAAAACTGAGTTGAAGTTTCTCGCCATTGACTATTTTATCTCTAACATTATTATCGTCTGTATCTATCCAACCAGCATCGTCTAATAATTGCTTGGCTTTTTCTAAATCTAATTTAATCAACTCTAAAGTATCGTTGTAGTTCTTTTTAAGATTGGACAACTGAGCGACTTGCCTAGACCCTTCACCATGAAGTAATACTTCTATAATTTCATCGACAGGCACCAAGTGAGCCATCGCTCTACGTACTTTTACGTCAGTAAAAAATTCTTTACGCTTTATACCATCAGGACGCATATTCAAACCAGCATAATAGTATGAATATTGGTCTAAAAAGGCTGAATGATAATTCTCATTAAAGTAATCGTGTTTTTGTAGCTTGAATAATTTAGAAGTCCCTACTCTATTAGTTGCATCTAAACCCTGACTTTTTAAAGATAAAAATACAGAGGCGTCATCAGTAATAATCTTAAAAATGATTTGTTCAGGATAATTTTGATTATAGATAAGTGTATCGTTATCACCCCACCAATTGTCTTTTCTGCTAGCTATGATGTATGAACCTGATTCCCATTCACTAATTTGATAGGGTCCTAAACCTACTAGTCTTTCTGGTTGATAGCGATTGTCTCCGTGATTGAAAGCATTAAACCAATCTGACCATTCTTTCTTTTCTTTAAAATTATCGCTGTGGATATTTTCAAATGTTAAATCATCCAATATTCCATCTGGGTCCCAATGCGCTTTCTGTTGAATGTAGACCTCTGAGAATATATTAGGATTGGTAACATTTTTTCCAAAAGCTACCATAGTAAATTTCTTTGGCTCGTTGGGATATAGAATTATATCCTTTATTACTGAAGAGTAGTTACCTCTTACGTTGGCATTATCAGTAAGTGGACACAATTGTAATTTAGTCGTAAACTCAATGTCTTTTGCAGTCAATTCACTTCCGTCATCCCATCTGACGTCATCTCTCAACTCATAATGATACAAGAGTCCATCATCAGAAATTTCTAGTAAAGATTTAGCTAGAGATGGTATATATTCTAAAGAACTAACATCTAACTTTACTAAAGTTTTTTGTGTATGCTCAAAAATGAAAGAACGCATAACCGAATTATCATTATACGGGTGCAAACCATCAGGGTTTGATGAAATATGAGCAACAACAATGTTCTGTGATAAATCTCTGCTATCAACACAGGCGGATAATGTAATAGCAACTATTAAAGTAGCAAATATCTTATTCAACATAAACGTAGAATTTGAGTTTATGCAAATATAACATTCCGAATCATTTATAAGCTATGCAATTATCGAATTTATAGGCTAAATAAATAAAAAATAAAAAACCTTTGCGAAACAATGTAAATCCTATAAATTTGCGCCTCGTTCTTTTGGAGAGGTGGCTGAGTGGCTGAAAGCGGCACCCTGCTAAGGTGTTATACCGGTAACGGTATCGGGGGTTCGAATCCCCCTCTCTCCGCAGTATTGAAATTAATTTGGCTGTCTTGATTATTTGTTTAGATTTGCAGCCTTATTTCGGGGTGTAGCGTAGCCCGGTTATCGCGCCTCGTTTGGGACGAGGAGGTCGCA
>CAXFLH010000052.1:0-10194 GCA_964003875.1 uncultured Flavobacteriales bacterium
AGTTTCGATCTTTACAAGAAATCGTTAACCAAGATAGTTTAGATATAATTTGGTACGAAGATTTTAGAGAAGGTCTAGACGGAAACAATTCCTCTGTTAATCCAGCATGGTCAGTAAGTGGCGATGACGGTGATGTCTGGGAACTTGATTTTGATGGTTCTGACGGAGATTATGCAGGAAATACACCTTATTTATTGGAGTCAGAATCTGCAGCTAACGGTTGGATGATTTTTGATGCTGATGGATCAAATGCAGGTTTACCTGTATCAGCATACTCTGAAAGGCAAGGTCAACTAACTTCTCCTTACATTGATTTATCGAACGATTCTAATGTGACTCTAAGCTTTGAACATGCTTACAGATGGTGTTGTTTTAGTTCACACGAATTAGTGGTATCTATTAATGATGGTTCTGGATGGGAATCAGCAGCTAGTTATCAAGTCAATGACCTTGGTACTGTTAACGTACTATCAGGAACTATAACTTATGAAGTTATTATCACAGAAATAGCGGCATTAAAGGATAGTGTTCAAATACGTTTTGACTGGGCTGTTGGAGAAAATACAGCTTCTCACTATTTTTGGATGGTTGATGATGTGAAAATCATCAAGACTCAACCTTATGCATCGAATCTATTAAGTAGTTTTAACAATGTTCCAAGCGATTATTTTGGCGGAACATCATATCGTGTAATGCCATTAGAACAAATTTCAGAAACAGAATACTTTTATGCTGGCTATATTGAAAATGTAGGATATAATACTCTTGACAGTTTGAGAATACATGCTGAAGTTTCTTCTGCTGGATTTGTTTCTCAAAGTTATGGTTTATCTCTAGTTTCTAACGATAAGGATAGTATTTATGTTAATGATGGTTTCACGCCAACAGAAATAGGAATATATACTGCTGATATTGTTGGCAAAGATGACAATGGTTATGTTTTGACAGACACACTCCGACGAACGTTTGCCGTATCTGATTATATTTATGCTCGAGACAATGGAGATAATGCCACTAATTTTGGAAGATATGGTATAAATGATGAGGGATCAAGACAATATGGAAATGTATTTGATATTTATGCAACAAGCACCTTGTACAGCGTAAAATTCCGTTTGGATCAAAGAACTACTCCAAATGCTCAAGGAACAATAAGATTAAATACTGTAGATCCTCAATCTGGAGAAATCAGCTTTTTGGTAGAGTCTGAAACTCTAAATTTAGGTCAATACACTGGAGATTGGTTTGATGTTTCATTTAATCCTCCAATTATACTAGATGCAGGACAAATAGTTTTACCTGCTATTTATGCTACTTATAATGGTACTGACACAGTATTTGTTAATACTTCCGGATCTAATCCTAATAATAGTGAAAGTTTAGTACAAGATATTGATGGCACACAAGAAGGAGTAAATCCTGGTACATGGCTATATACTACATCAGCTCCATGTGTAAGATTAAATTTTGATCCGAACGTTGTTGGAGTAAATGTAGGTATTGAAGAAAACAATTCTTTATCTAAATTTAATGTTTTCCCTAACCCAAATAATGGACACTTTAACATACAAATTCAAACTTCGCAATTTGAAGATATAAGCATTAATATTTCAAATTTGATAGGTCAAGTTGTATATTCTGAAAAAGTATCAGTAACCAATTCATTAAACAAATGGCTAGACCTTAGCCACTTAGAAAATGGAGTTTATACAGTAAGTTTGAATCTTGAAGGAAAAACTGCACAAACACAAAAAATTATAATTAAGTAATAATTAATACTTAACAAAAAGAAGGCTAGTCAAAAACTAGCCTTCTTTTATTTCTATTTTTTTAACTTTTTGAATAGTTTGGAAGCAAAGACAAAATCATTTAACTCTTTAGAGTTTGAATTGACAATAGTATCTTTATCGCCTCGCCAAGCCAATTGACCTTGATGAATAAATGCAATATTATCGCCTATTTCCATTACAGAATTCATATCGTGGGTATTAACAACAGTTGTTATGTTATACTCTTGAGTAATCTCTTGTATAAGGTTATCAATAATTATAGCTGTTTGCGGATCTAAACCTGAGTTTGGCTCATCACAAAATAGATATTTTGGCTTCATGGATATTGCTCTGGCAATGGCTACTCTTTTCATCATACCACCACTTAATTCGGCAGGAAATAGGGCATTAGCATTATTTAAATTGACTCTTTTTAAGCAAAAATTTACTCTATCTTTAATTTCTTCATCGCTCATCTTAGTGAATATACTAAGAGGAAATGCTATGTTTTCTTCAACGGTCAAATAATCAAATAAAGCACCACCTTGAAATAGCATTCCGATTTCTTTTCTCAGTTCACGTCTTTCTTTTTTTTCTAAGTTATCAAATGAGGATTCATTAAACAAAATACTTCCAGAATCAGGATTATGCAAACCTACCATACATTTTATGAGGGTTGTTTTACCAGAACCACTAGCTCCTATTACAAGATTAGTTTTGCCAGACTGAAAGGTAAAAGACACGTCTTTTAAAACGTAATTATCTCCAAAGGTTTTATGTATATTTTTAACTTCTATCATGCCAACATTAATTGCGTGAGAATGAAGTTCATAATAAGAATAACTATACAGCTATAAACCACTGATTTAGTACTAGATTTTCCAACGGCTAAGGCTCCGCCCCTAGTAAAGTATCCAAAAAAGGAAGAAATAGAAGAAATAGCAAAGGCGAAAAATACCGTTTTTACAAGAGCATAAAAAATATAAAAAGGTTCAAACCAATATATAAGCCCTTGCAAAAATTCTGGCTTACTTATAATTCCACCTAGAGTAGCAGCTAAAAAACCACCAAACATACCAATACCCATACTTATAATAACAAGAAATGGGAAAAACAATACTGATGCTATAATTTTAGGTTGGATTATAAAGGCAGCAGAATTGATACCCATAATTTCTAGAGCATCTATTTGTTCAGAAACTCTCATTGTTCCAATTTCAGAGGCTATACTAGAGCCTACTTTACCAGCAAGAATTAGAGCAATCATAGTAGGTGAAAACTCTAGTATCAGTGACTCACGTGTAGCATATCCAATCAAGTATTTAGGTATAAAAGGATTGCTTAATTGCAAACCCGTTTGAATAGTCACAACAGCACCCATAAATAAAGATATGATAGAAACAATAGTCAAAGAGTTTACCCCAAGCTTAATCATTTCATCGACAATACGTCTGATATAAACCTTTTTATTCTCTGGACGACTAAACACATTGCCCAACATACTGAGGTACAAGCCAAAAAGTTTTAAGCCATTAATCATAGTCCACCAAAAATAACAATATTTATGTGGCTATCTTAAAAGCATATTAGTATTTTTGATAAGATTATACATTAATAATGTTTTCTAAAAATCAAATACTTCTGTTCGTCTTAATTACTTCACTTTTTTTAAGCTTATCTTCTTGTGGTATTTTAAAAGAAGATTGTGATTGTCCATCATTTTCAAAAACACAACCAGCCATTGAAAAACATGCTTAATTACTTTTTAGATTAATTCTAAATAAGTAATTTAGTGGCATGAAAAATTTAAGTGAATTAAAATTAGGTACTAAAGCTGTTATTGAATCTTTTTCTGATAAAGAATTAGCTTTAAAACTGATGGAAATGGGATGTTTGCCTGGAGAAAAAATTCACATCGAACGCAAAGCACCACTTGGAGACCCCATTGCTATATCTATTTCAGGATATGTTCTTAGTATGAGAAAAGCAGAAGCTAAAACAATATTAGTTAATGAAA
Source organism: uncultured Flavobacteriales bacterium (assembly GCA_964003875.1). GTDB lineage: Bacteria > Bacteroidota > Bacteroidia > Flavobacteriales > UBA7312 > UBA8444. Next base: position 3,787 of record CAXFLH010000052.1, read on the forward strand.
TAAAATAACTCATTGGCAAAATCAAATAAAATCACTGTTGCCTTAGTAGGTAATCCAAACAGCGGAAAAACCACATTATTTAATGCTCTTACGGGTCTAAATCAAAAGGTTGCTAATTTTCCCGGTATTACTGTCGACAAAAAAGTTGGTGCCTGTCAAATTTCTCAACTTGCTAGTAAAAATAAAATTGATACTGAGTTCATCGATTTACCAGGCACTTATAGCTTGTATCCAAAATCTATGGACGAAAGTATTAGCTTTCAAGTTTTGTGCGACCCCAAGAATGAACATCATCCTGATGTAAATATAATTATTGTTGACGCCTCGAATTTAAAACGTTCACTGTGTTTAGCAACACAAGTTATTGATTTAAAGACTCCTTGTATTTTAGCATTGAATATGATGGATCTTATAGAAAATGATGGTGTTGAGATTTATCTGAAATTATTGGAAGAAAAACTTGGCGTAGCTGTTGTACCAATAAATGCCAGAAAAAAAATAGGCATTGGAAATTTAAAACAAGCTATTCTTAACGTTCAAGAGAGAGAAAACAAAAATAGTTTTGTAGACATCAAGAATCTTTGTCCGAACCTAATAGAAGACATTCAAAAGCTACTCAACAAAGCAAGTGACTACAATGCCTTTCAAATTGCTTGTAACTACAAAACAATTACCGGTTTTTCCAAACAGGACAAAGCTAAATTAGACAACATAATAAGTGAACATAAATTTATAGCCAAACGCTTACAAGCTACCGAAACAGTAAGAAGATATAAGGCAATAGACCAACTACTCGAGGAATGTGTTGAATATCCAGAAAACAGTAAAAACAACAGCCTCACTCAAAAATTAGATAATATTCTGACACATCCCATTTATGGTTTTGCCATTTTTTTAGGTGTGTTATTTTTAATCTTCCAAGCAGTATTTTCATGGTCCGAATATCCTATGGAAATTATTGACAATTTCATTTATCAACTGTCTCAATTTGTTGCCAATTCTTTACCTGAAGGAGCGTTAAATAGTTTAATTGTGGATGGTATCATTGCAGGTTTAGGTGGTATTGTCATATTCGTTCCTCAGATAGCATTTCTTTTTGCTTTTATTGCCGTATTGGAAGATACTGGCTATATGTCTAGAGTGAGCTTCATTACAGATAAATTATTGAGAGGCTTTGGTCTAAGTGGACGTTCTATAATACCTTTATTGAGTGGTGCTGCTTGTGCTATACCAGCAGTAATGTCTGCCAGAACTATTTCTAACTGGAAAGAGCGAATCATTACAATTATGGTTGTTCCTTTAATGAGTTGTGCAGCACGACTTCCTGTATATACCCTGCTAATTTCAATGATGATTCCTGCAGAACAAAAGTGGTTTATCTTCAATCTGCAAGGTTTAACAATGATGGGATTCTATCTAATAGGTTTTGTCTCAGCAATATTGATAGCTTGGTTGATGAAATACATCATCAAGTCTAAAGAACGTAGCTATTTTGTAATGGAAATGCCCACTTATAAAACTCCAGATTGGAGGACTGTTTTTTATACCATTATAGAAAAAGTTAAAGTCTTTCTTATTGATGCTGGAAAAATTATCATCGCTATATCTGTAGTTTTATGGGCCTTATCCTCCTACGGCCCATCTTCTAAATTTGACGAAATAGAACGCAAATACCAAAACACAGAAAATGCTGAAGTGGTAATTGCTAGTGAAAAACTTGAAAGTTCATACGCAGGAATAATTGGTAAAAGTATAGAACCCGTCATTGCTCCTTTGGGCTTCGATTGGAGAATTGGTATTTCTTTGATAACCTCATTTGCTGCTCGTGAAGTTTTTGTCGGTACTATGTCCACTATATATAGTGTTGGTGATGCCGATAATACCAAGTCAATTCGTGAAAAGTTAATGTCACACAAAAATCCTGAAACAGGAGAAGCATTTTTTACTCCAGCAGTAGCTTTGTCTTTAATGTTGTTCTATGCATTTGCTATGCAATGCATGAGTACTTTAGCTATAGTTTTTAGAGAAACTAACGGCTGGAAATGGCCTGTCATTCAATTTATTTACATGAGTGCTTTAGCATATTTAGCAAGTTTCGTTGCCTATCAATTATTAAGCTAATGGAGTCTTTAAATCACTTTTTACCCCCCCAATCGGTAAAAACCATTGCTAAATGGCTAACGGATTATGATTGTTCATTAACTATAAAAAAATCTAGATCCAGTAAATTGGGAGATTATCGGCACTTTCAAAACAAACATTATATCACTATTAATGAGAACTTAAATCCTTACTCATTTTTAATTACGCTAACCCACGAAATAGCACATATGATGGTGACTGATAAATTTTCTTATAGAGTTGCTCCACACGGCAAAGAATGGAAAAGTGAATTTAAAACACTTATGCTCGGTTTCATGCCTATTTTTCCAACTGATATACAGCAGTGCTTGGCAATTCACTTGAAAAACCCCAAAGCATCAAGTAGCTCAGACTATAAACTAGCAAAAGCGTTAAGGAAATACGACAAAAATCCGACACTCACCATTTCTGATATTCCTGACGGCAGTATTTTTTCAATACCCAATGGTAAACGTTATATCAAGTTAAAGAAAATTAGAACACGTTTTCAGTGCAAGTCCTTAAATAACAATAGAATTTATCTTTTTAACCCCTCAGCAGAAGTACAGATTTGATTTTGTATTTTTGAAGAATAATAACCGTATTATGAACACAAACAACTACGCAGTTATAATGGCTGGAGGAATTGGCTCTAGATTTTGGCCAATGAGTAGAAGTACATTTCCAAAACAGTTTTTAGATATACTAGGCACAGGAGAGACACTGATTCAACAAACTTTTAGACGCTTAGCAAAATCTTGTCCTGCAGAAAATATCCTTGTTGTTACCAATGCAAAATACAAGGATTTATGTTTAGAACAACTCAACGACATATTGGAAGACAATATTTTGTGTGAGCCTTCAATGAGAAACACAGCCCCATGTATTGCCTATGCCTCTTTCAAAATAAATCAGAAGAACCCTGATGCTAATATCATTGTGGCGCCTTCAGACCATTTGATTAGTAATGAAGATGAATTCACAAAAATTGTTGCTGATTGTTTTGAAGTGTGTTCAAAAAATAATGTGCTTTTAACTTTAGGTATAAAACCTTCAAGACCAGACACTGGCTACGGATATATACAATTCAACGAAGAAAATTCTGAACTTCATAATAACATACATAGTGTTAAAACATTTACAGAAAAACCTAACCTAGAACTAGCACAACAATTTTTAGAAAGCGGTGACTTTTTATGGAATTCTGGAATATTTATATGGAGTGCCAAAGCTATTACACTTGGACTCAGGAAACACTTGAGAGATTTATACGATAGATTTGAAGATGGTAACGATTATTACAATACGGATGAAGAAGTAGAATTCATTAATCGCATTTTCCCTGGTTGTAAAAACATCTCTATAGACTACGGCTTAATGGAGAAGGCTGATAATGTCTTTGTTTACCCTTCTGACTTTGGTTGGAGTGATTTAGGAACTTGGGGCTCATTATATGGTCATTTAAAACTAGATGAAAGTCAAAATGGAATTATTGGCGATAATGTTATGATTTATGATTCTAAAAATAATATTATCAATGCTCCTAATGATAAAGTTGTTGTTATTCAAGGGCTGGAAGATTATATTATAATCGATAATAAAAACACCCTACTTATCTGTAAAAAAGAAGACGAGCAACAGATTAAGCAATTTGTTAGTGATATAAAAAGAGATAAAGGAGACGAATATGTGTAGTCTATTTCTTTAGACTACCACACATATCTTCAGGGCGAACCCACTCATCAAATTCTTCGGCAGTTAGGTATCCTAAATTAACAGACTCTTCTTTTAATGTTGTCCCATTTTGGTGAGCCGTCTTAGCAATTTTTGCTGCTTTTTCATAACCTATCTTAGTATTCAAGGCCGTTACCAACATTAAAGAATTATCTAAGTTCTTTTTTAAATTGTCATAATTAGGTTCTATACCTTCAGCACAATTATTATTAAAAGATACACAAGCATCTCCAATCAATCGTGCTGATTGTAAAATATTAGCTGCCAACATGGGCTTAAAGACATTAAGTTCATAATGACCTTGCATTCCACCAATACCAATAGCTACATCATTACCCATAACCTGAGCACAAACCATTGTTAGTGCCTCACATTGTGTAGGATTAACCTTACCTGGCATTATTGACGAACCGGGTTCATTAGATGGTATTATTATTTCACCAATTCCACTTCGTGGTCCTGATGCTAGTAAACGGATATCGTTAGCTATTTTATTTAGAGAAACTGCTAATTGCTTCAAAGCATTATGAGACTCAACAATAGCATCATGAGCCGCTAAAGCTTCAAATTTATTGTCTGCTGATACAAATGGTAGCTGTGTAAATTCAGCAATTTTTTTAGAAACAAGATTGGCATAACCTTCAGGAGTATTAATTCCTGTTCCTACAGCTGTACCACCTAGAGCAAGTTCTGAAAGATGGGCTAAAGTATTTTTAAGCGCTTTTAACCCATGGTCTAGCTGTGAAACATATCCAGAAAATTCTTGACCTAACGTCAATGGTGTAGCGTCCATTAGGTGTGTTCTACCTATTTTAACTACATTCATAAATGCTTTAGATTTTTCATCTAAAGTATCCCTCAACCTTTCTACTCCAGGAATAGTAGTTTCTACAATCATTTTATAAGCGGCAATATGCATACCTGTAGGAAAAGTATCATTAGAAGATTGAGATTTATTGACATCATCGTTAGGATGAATTACTTTACTTTCATCATTTAAACTACCCCCATTTAAAACGTGAGCTCGGTTAGCTATCACTTCATTGGTATTCATATTAGATTGTGTGCCTGAACCCGTTTGCCATATTACTAATGGAAACTCATCATCGTGTTTACCTTCTAATATCTCATCGCAAACAGCAGAAATTAAATCTCTTTTTTCTGACGAAAGTACACCTAACTCACAATTGGCATGAGCCGCTGCTTTTTTAAGGTATGCAAAACCATAGACTACTTCTAGCGGTATACTTGCTGATTGACCAATTTTAAAATTGTTTCTAGAACGTTCTGTTTGGGCACCCCAATACTTTTCGGCAGGTACTTTTACCTCGCCCATGGTATCTTTCTCAATTCTATAGCTCATGATTTTTTTATTAGAATATTAACACTTACTTTTGTACAAAGTTAATTCAAATATATAAAGTTATGTTTATAGGTTTTGTCCTCTTTTTAGTTATCGCTGGTATGGCGTTTTGGTTATTAACCTTTATTGTTAGTTTTTTACCCTATTGGATTGGCGCTTGGTTTATCGAGTCATACAAGAATCGTGACTTGGTAGAAGACCTCGAATAGTTTAAATTACTTCTTGCACCCTTTCCAAAGGCCTTCCTACAACAGCACCTTTCTTACTTTTTATTATGGGTCGTTCAATTAACTTAGGATTTTGAACCATCGCTTCTATAATTGCTATATCGCTCAAATTTCTACTTTTAAATTGCTCTTTCCAAATACTTTCATTTTTACGAACAAGCTCAATCGGCCTAATATTTAAGTCATTAAGCAATGCCCTTAATTCTTCAGTTGACAATAAGTCTTTTAAATATTCTACAACTGTAATTTTACACGACTTTTCTTCTAAAAAAGATAAGGCTTCTCTACTCTTTCTACATCTAGGATTGTGATAAATTGTTACTTCCATAATTTTATTTTTGACCAAATTCCATTAAATACGCTTTGATAAAATCATTGATTTCACCGTCAAGAACAGCTTGTGTATTCGATGTTTCATGTTCAGTTCTTAAATCCTTAACCATTTTATAGGGGTGCAAAACATAGTTTCTAATTTGAGAACCCCATTCTATTTTTTTCTTAGTACCTTCAATCTTATCTCTTTCAGATTGTCTTTTGCGTAATTCTATCTCGTATAACTGAGACCTTAACAATTGCATGGCTTTCTCTTTATTTTCTAGCTGAGAACGCGTTTCTGAATTAGCAATTATAATTCCAGTAGGAGCATGTTTTAATCGAACAGCTGTTTCTATTTTATTAACTCCTTGTCCGCCAGCACCACCAGCACGAAAAGTATCCCAACTGATGTCGGCAGGGTTAATCTCTATTTCTATGGATTCATCTACCAAAGGATATACAAAAACCGAAGTGAAAGAAGTATGTCGTTTGGCATTAGAGTCAAATGGAGAAATACGAACTAATCGGTGTACTCCATTTTCACCTTTTAAATTACCAAAAGCAAAATCACCATCAAATTGTAAGGTAACCGACTTTATACCTGCAGCATCTCCAGCTTGAAAGTCTAACTCTTTGACTTTAAACTTA
>CAXFLH010000053.1:0-9987 GCA_964003875.1 uncultured Flavobacteriales bacterium
TTAGATCTTCTCCATTTCTTTCAAAAAAAGTGATTGAAGAATTATGAAAATCATTTTTTATTTTAACTCCGAATTCTTTTGATATAGATTTTTCTGCCACAAGATTTACATTTCCTTGATTAGTAGGAGAGGAATAATAAAGTTCTGTAAAATTTGGCATTCTCATTGATTTATTAGCAGAAAGGTAAAAATTAATTTTATCAGAAAGTTTGTAACTTAAATCAATTCCGGGAAATATATCGTTTTCAAAGTTTGTTTTTAAATTAAGCATTATTCCTGTTGAAATATTCAATCTTTTAATCGATAAATTATTTTCAATAAAGAAATTCGTTACGATTCTATTATCTGATTTTGTGTAATAATTATCACCATTTATTAAAATAGGAATATCTAAATCCATACCAAGATTATTAGAAATAATATTATTGGAAATTAATTCAGCTCCAAAGAGAAATGTTCCGGCTTTAGTTTTCTTAATCATATTTATATCAACTCCAATAACACTAGTTTTATGAAAATTTTGATATAGTGATGGATTATCTCTAAACAATATAAACTCATCCTCGTGTAATCGCCAATAAATATTATTATTGAAGCCAAGACTTCCTTTTTTATTTAAGTTTAATGATGCAAAAGTTGTTTTAGTTTTTTCAAATTGATTTGGATATTTAGTTGAATAAAAACTAAATGCACCAAAATCTTTTTTATTAATACCAGCGTTAAAAGTTGTATTAATACTATTTATTTGAGATTTTGCTTGATAGAAAAAGTTTTTTAATGCATAATCAGTTCCTCTAATATATCCGTCGCTATTTTTATGTAATAAATGAAAAATCTGCTTGACTTTATTATTTGAAATATTAAAATTCAGTTCGCCATGATTAAAGTTATTCTGACCTTTTGATAAAATTATAGAATTTGAAACTTTAGTTTTGGTTATAATATTGATAACTCCACAATATGCATAATTTCCATAAATTCTTGTAGATCCGCCTGTTGAAATTTCTATTCTTTCAATTAATTCAGGAGATATTGGTAAATTTAAATTATGATGGCCAGTTTGTGGATCATTTAGTTTAATTCCATTTAGTAAAATTAAAGTTTGTTCAAAAGATCCACCTCTAATACTAATGTCTGATTGAATGCCCTGACCTCCACGTTCTCTGTTGTCAATATTTATAGCAAATTCTAAAATGTCACCAATTGTCTGATTTGCAGTGTTATTAATTTCATCACTATTTATTGTGTATACAATGCTTACATCGTTATTGTATTTTGATCTATTTGATGTTACTGTAACTTCATCAATATTTTGCTCTAATGTACTTTGTGCTGATGCATTACTAAAAATAAATATTGCAAATACAGTTAATAGACTAGTTATTTTGCTTTTCATCTTTTTCGATTTTAAATCCATTTGGATGGCCATAAATATACACTATTTCAATTGCATTAGACTTTGACATTATTCCTGGATTTATACCTAATTTATTTTTCGGAATTGGTTTATTTAATTTTGAATAATAATCTTTCCAAATTTTTAATATGTTTTCATCATCTTGGTTTTCAAAGATCATGGGCTTTGCTTTAAAAATCTCATCATCATTAAATGAATTATATATTAATTCGGCACAATAAAATGAGTTATTTTCAAAAATAAATTCTTCATCATAATCATAACCAACTTTACTTAAGCAATAATTAATACTTTTATCTATTAAATACTGGTATTTTGGTTTGAGTCTACCAACTATTACTTTTGGGTTTCCATAATCATCTCTAGATCTACTGAGAAAAGTATCTAATGGGGTTAGAATCACTTTTGGTGGAATGGCTTCAATAACTAATGTTTCTTCATCTTTATTAACAACCAAACCAATATGAGATAAATCTGATTGCATATATCCGTCTGTAACAGCTTCAATAGCAGTGCAAAGTTCAGAGCTATCTAAATCTTGAAACAAAAAATCACCGTTTTGTAAATCAAAATTTGATGAGCAAGATGTCAAGAAAATATAGAAAAGAAAATATTTTCTCATATCAATAATTTATTTACTCCGCTAAAATAATAATCTTATTATTTTGCATTTCTATAACACCACCATTGATTTCAAAAAGTTCGGTTTTGTTATTGCTGTCAATAACTCTAATATGGCCTTTTGTTAAGGTAGATATAATGGGGGCGTGATTATTCAAAACCTCAAATTTACCGTTTGTTCCTGGTAATTGAACTGAATTTACTTCGCCTTGAAATACTTTTTTCTCAGGTGTTATTAATTCTAGTAGCATAATTTTTATTTCGCTTCAGCTAACATTTTTTCTCCTTTCTCTTTAGCTTCCTCAATAGTTCCTACTAAGTTAAAGGCAGCTTCAGGGTACTGATCCATCTCGCCATCCATAATCATATTAAATCCTTTGATGGTATCTTGGATATCTACTAGTACTCCTTTAAGTCCAGTAAACTGCTCGGCTACGTGGAATGGCTGAGATAAGAAACGCTGTACACGTCTTGCTCTAGATACAGCTAATTTGTCTTCGTCAGAAAGTTCTTCCATTCCAAGGATAGCTATAATATCTTGTAGTTCTTTGTAACGTTGCAATAGCATTTTTACTCTTTGAGCACAATCGTAATGCTCGTCACCCACAACATCTGGAGATAAAATTCTAGATGTAGAATCTAGTGGGTCAACCGCAGGATAGATACCTAACTCGGCAATTTTTCTGGAAAGTACTGTAGTTGCATCTAAGTGGGCAAAAGTAGTAGCAGGTGCGGGGTCAGTTAAATCATCTGCAGGAACATATACTGCTTGTACAGAAGTAATAGAACCATTTTTTGTTGAGGTGATACGCTCTTGCATCGTTCCCATTTCTGTGGCGAGAGTGGGCTGATAACCTACCGCCGATGGCATACGACCTAATAGTGCAGATACCTCAGAACCTGCTTGAGTAAATCTGAAGATGTTATCTACGAAAAATAAGACGTCACGTCCTTGACCTTGACCATCGCCATCACGGAAATACTCGGCTAATGTCAGTCCAGAAAGCGCTACTCGAGCACGTGCCCCAGGAGGCTCATTCATTTGTCCGAATACGAAAGAAGCTTTAGAGTTACCCATTTTAGAGTCATCAACTTTGGATAAATCCCAGCCACCTTCTTCCATAGAGTGCATAAAGTCTTCACCATAATCGATAATACCAGACTCAAGCATCTCTCTTAATAAATCGTTTCCTTCACGAGTTCTTTCACCTACACCAGCAAATACGGATAAACCACCGTGTCCTTTGGCAATGTTGTTAATCAACTCTTGAATAAGTACGGTTTTACCTACACCAGCACCACCAAATAAACCAATTTTACCACCTTTAGCGTAAGGCTCTATTAAGTCAATTACTTTGATACCTGTGTACAGTACTTCTGTGGAAGTAGAAAGATCTTCAAATTTTGGTGCTTCACGGTGAATAGGAAGACCATTTTCTCTGTCAAGATTGTCCATGCCATCAATAGCATCGCCAATAACGTTGAATACACGACCTTTGATGTGCTCTCCAGCAGGCATTTTGATAGGTGCGCCAGTAGCTAGCACTTCAACACCTCTTTTAAGACCATCAGTTGAATCCATGGAAATGGCACGAACTGTATCTTCTCCAATGTGTTGTTGGCACTCCAAAACAAGTTTAGTTCCGTTTTCTTTGACAATCTCTAATGAGTCGTAAATATCAGGTAAACCTGCTTCGTTGTTTTCAAAAGTAACATCGACTACAGGTCCGATGATTTGTGATATTTTACCTTTGTTTTGTGACATCTTGTTATTCTTAATTGTGTTAAAAAAAATGTATTTTTATGCGCATAAAATCTCGGCAAATTTAAGTGAAATAATTAGTTTGTCGCAAGGATTTGTTCAATTAATTAATTAGTACTTTTGAACAAGGTTTTAACATTCAAAACAGAACGTAAAATTTGAAGGTATATCATTCCATTTCTGACTTTCAAAATGTCAGTCGCCCTATATTAACTACAGGAACTTTTGACGGAGTTCATATTGGTCATAAAATTATTATCGACAGGCTTAAAGAAATCGCCAAAAATCAAAATGGAGAAACTGTTTTATTGACTTTTTCGCCTCACCCGAGAATGGTATTGTTTCCAGACGACCATAATTTGCAATTGATTAATACCTTGGACGAAAAAATAAAATTGTTAGAACAGGCTGGGATAGATCATTTAATTATTCATCCTTTTACTAAGGCATTTTCTAGGACAACCTCCATGCAATTTGTTAGAGATATCATAGTCAATGAACTAAACACCCACAAACTTGTTATCGGTTACAATCACCATTTTGGTAGAAATCGAGAAGGATCTTTTGAGCACCTCAAGGAATATGCTCCATTATACGGTTTTGAGGTGGAAGAAATTTCAGCCCAATTGATAGACGATGTGAGCATTAGTTCTACTAAAATACGCAACTCTCTCTTGTCGGGAGATGTGTCCAAAGCTGCAGATTATTTGGGTTATAATTATCTTTTGAAGGGGCAAGTCATTGAAGGGCAACAGATTGGTAGAACAATTGGTTTTCCTACGGCCAATCTTAAGGTTTTGGATGGAAGTAAGCTTATTCCTAAAGATGGTGTTTATGCTGTTCATGTTGAGGTCAAACGACAAGCTTTTAAGGGGATGATGAACATTGGAAATAATCCAAGTTTTATTTCGAAAAAACACAGTTTAGAAGTGCATATTTTTGATTTTGATTCGGATATTTATGATGAACAAATTGAGGTTCGCTTCATAAAACGCATAAGAGAAGAAATTAGTTTTGATAATCTCGATGCTTTAAAAATACAGTTGGAACAAGATGAAGACACTGCAAAAGCTATTTTGAGTTAGATTTAAATTTTTGGAACTTAGAAATATGCTTATTTTGGAGTGTTGCCGATGCTAGGCTAATAAAATATCATATTCAAAGTATATATCCCGCCAATAAAAACGCCCTTTGAGCAATATCAAAGGGCGTGTATTTTAAGTTCTTTTAGTTTTAGAAGCCTAAGGACAGCCCAATTAGGAAGTTGCGTTTAGCTTGAGGGAAATACCCTGCCATATCATAACCACCCTCACTATTAGCTGTAACGTAAGGGTCGTCAGGTCGAGGGTCGTAGCCATCGGATTTAAAACGATAAACCCAAGCATTATTCACGTATTTTTCATCTAACAGGTTATTGACTTGAAGGCTAAGTCTTGCCGACTTAAACAGTTCACTTTCTATGTCCCATATTAGTCTAGCGTGATGAATCAAATAGGCGTCTAACTTACGTTCATCACTAGAAGTGTTATCTATAAATTGCTCGTCTACATATTTAGAAATGAATTGCACCTCTAAATTATCTTTAAATTGGTAGTCTAGCTGACTAGCCCATATCATATTTGGTGAAAAAGCTATGCTTGTGTTGTAGTAGCTTTTACTTTCTTGCCCCCAAGTGTCCCAATTATCCACGTATTCGGTATAATGAGTAATGGTGTTTTTGCTAAAAGTAGCATTAGCAGACCATGACCATTTAGGATTGATTTTTACTCCAGCTTCTAACTCTATACCTTTTCTTTCGCTATAATCTACATTTTCTCTAGTGTATGCTCCCACGTCATTAATTTTACCCGTTAATATCAATTGATTTTCATAAATCATATAATAAGCAGTTGCCGAGAAGGCAAAATTAGAGCCTTCTATTTTATAGCCCACTTCGGTATCGTACAAGGTTTCGTGAAGTGGTCTAGAGTTAGGTGATGACTCGACAAAATCTGATCGATTTGGTTCTCTATTGGCAATGGCAAAAGAGGCAAAGGCAGAGCTTTTGTTATCAATTTGATAGTAGGCTCCAAACTTGGGGTTAAAAAATTCAAAATTTACCGTATCGTTGCGTTCTGCTCCATTTTCATCTTTTCCTAAAAAAGAGTAGTCAATTTGTCGGTGTTGCAAATCGGCATAAACGGTCACATCATCGCTGTATTGGTAAAGACCTTTAGCATAAAGGTTAAAGTCCGTTTTTATACCATCGTTATCGTAATAGATGTGGTCAATTTGGCTGTTGCTAGCGTATTCTGCCCAACGCACTACGCCGTAATGCCTACCATCGTAAGTATTCCAACCACCACCTATAGTATAGTCTAGTTTGTTTATTCTATTATTATAAGAAAATACAGCCCCATAAAAATCATTGTCTAGCCATTTTCTTCTAATGAGGTCGGTTTGAGTAAGGGTATCGTTCCCAACAATTACATTATTTAAACCATAATCGGTAAAGTCTTGCCCATTCTTATACTGTTCGTAATAGCCTTCTCCATGTGTGAAGTGTAAGCCTAAATTGAACATTCCACTGTTTGCCAATTGCTTATTGTAATGAAGCATATAATGATCTTGCCAATAGTTATCGGTTTCATTTTCATAGGTGTAAGAATTGAAGGTTCTTAAGCTATCGTCATCTAAATAGGATAGGGGCACGCCATTCCAAGCCTGATAGGTTTTTTCTTTTCCAGAAATTACGCTTAATTTAAGTACCTCATCAGTTCCATAGTAAGCTCCTGAAAGGTACAATGATTTTAAGTCAGAAGTGGCTCTGTCGATGTAACCGTCAGAGCTGATTCTTGACAACCTACCATCTAAAGTAAATTTATCGGAAAGTAGACCAGTGCCAAATTCCACATTATTTTTGAATGTATTGTATGAGCCTATGGTATTGCTAGTCGTGGCATAGGGTTTAGATCTCATCGATTGGGTTTTTAAATTGATACTAGCCCCAAATGCTCCAGCACCATTAGTAGAAGTTCCTACGCCCCTTTGTATTTGTATATCTTCTACCGATGAGGTAAAGTCAGGCATATTTACCCACCATACCCCTTGTGACTCAGGGTCATTGAGAGGAATACCATCAATGGTTACATTGATACGTGTAGGGTCGCTACCACGAACTCTAAAACTCGTATAGCCTATACCTGCTCCAGCATCTGAAGTGGTTACTACCGATGGGGTTAGTGACAACATATAAGGAATATCTTGTCCTAGGTTTTGGTCGTCCAACTGTTGGGCACCTATATTGTTATAGGACATTGGCGTTTGTGGTGTGGCTCTAAGTGCATTGATGTGGACTTCTTGCAAATCCGGATACACAATCAGTGTATCTTTTTGTTGGGCATTTAATCCTAAGCTAATGGCTAAAAAGCTCCAGCTTAAAAACGATTTGATTGTCATTGTTTTGATAAATTTCGTTAAACACTACCACTAACACGGAGTTGCTAATGGATAATTATGTAAAACTCCCTTCCCTTCCAAGAATTACCTTGGCAGGTTCGATGGGTATAATCTCAGCCTGTTAAGGCACCCCGTAAAGACGAAGCAAAGATAATTTTTTCTTTATGAATTTCCGAAAAAATTTTGCCTTAATAAGTTAAGTAAAATTTATATAGAAGCATATTCTAAGTATACCGTTTAACCAAATCAATAGCCATTAGAGTTCTGTTTTTTCCAGAAACTAAAGCGTATGCTTTGTTTAGGGCTTTCAATTCCTTTTCATAGATAGCCAATAGCTCTTGTCTATGATTGGGATGTTCTCGCATACCATCGTTTTGCCAATGGAGGTCAATATCACACAACAAATAGTAGTCGTAATGTCTTTCTTGTATTTGTTCTAAAATCCAAGGGTGGCAGTTATCGTATTTAAATTCACTCCATACCTTACATACGATGAGGTCGGTATCCAAGAAAAGATAGGGACTGTTTTGGGGTATAGCATCTTCTATCTCAATTTGGTTTTTAGCAATTTGTAGTATGTCTTTTGGAGTATATGGGGCGGATAGTTGAGCAATATACTCTCTTGCGTACTCTTGACGATAAGGACAATTAAAGTGTTGAGCCAAAGCTTTGGTAAGTGTGCTTTTTCCAGTACACTCAGGGCCTGTAACTACTACTTTTTTCATATTTATATGTTGGGTTTTTCTTGAAAATGAGCGTTGACAACTTTCATATTAAATACCACTTTTTGCTTAAGTAAAAAACTGTTTTTCATTTCTTTTTGTATGGCTGTCATGACGTTGTCATAATCACCAAATACTTGTGTGCTCATACTGTTAGTTATTAAAGAAATGAAAGGGTGCCTTTTGAGGCGGTTAATAAAAAATGTAATGGGTTCGATGTAATTGACATCAAGGGGGTACATGCTAATTTCTACTGAGCATTTCATTGTTTTTCATGGTGTTGTAATGTTGGATAGATTGGGCAATTTCTTCCAATAAATTAGGATTTTTTTCTATACTATTCCCTACGACAACGATGTCAGCACCAGACTTACAATTGGCTATGGCTTTGTCTCCACTACAAATACCGCCACCAATGATTAGGGGAGCATCAATGGCTTGGCTAACCATATTTATCATGGATTCTGAAATAGGATTGGTAGCACCACTACCACCGTCCATAAAAATAAGTTTGAGTCCTAGCATTTCTCCTGCCATAGCAGTACACATAGCTACATCGTTTTTATCGTGAGGGATAGGTGTGGTATTACTCATATACGAAACGGTGGTTGGCTTACCACTATCTATAAGTATATAACCAGTGGGTAATACTTCTAAGTTAGAGTGTTTGAGTAAAGGGGCAGAAATGACTTGATTGCCAATAAGCATGTCAGGATTTCTTCCAGAAATAAGAGACAAGAACAAAATGCCGTCAGCATCTTTATTGACTTGCATAGAATTTCCTGGAAAAATAACTACTGGAATAGAACAATTGGACTTAATTGTAGAAATGCAAGTTGCAAAATTACCATTTGTCAATAAGCTACCGCCTACAAAAATTAAGTCCACTTTGGCGGCAACAGCTCTTTCCACAACTTTTACTAACTCATTTGAACTTTGTTTGTCGGGGTCTATTAAAACGGCAAAAAGCTTCTTACCTTTTTGTTTATTCAATGTTATGAAATTGTAAATATTCATTAGTGCAAATGTAACTAATCAAAATAATACACTAGCCAATGTTTTTTAAATTTTTCGTAATTTAAGATATATTGTTTGTCTAATAAGGAGCATTCAAGTTGGGTTTTTGATATGTTATGAATCTTTAAATCTTTATCAAAAATCAGCTTTCCCTTTTGGTGTATTTTAAATAAACATTCTTTAGCACACCACATTAAGGTTGTCATTTCATCGTCTTTAACTAGATTGAGTTCCTCTTGACTGAGAAATTTATGTCTAATGCCATAGGCTTTAGGGCTAATAGGTTCAAGATCTATGGCAGCAAGTTTATTTGCACTAATGAATGCCAACAATTCTTTTGAGTGAGACAAAGAAACAGCTTTGCCATTTGATAAGTTTGGAGCACCATAGCTATTGTATGATAAATGGCTTTTGGGATAGAGGTGTTGAATTAAAAATTCTTTAGCTTCAATTTCTTTCTCACGTTTTGTTTTTTGAAGGTATTCAGCCCTTGAAAGATGACTTAGGCACAAGGTCTCAATAGATTCTATTACAAGCTGAAATTGAGTCGTTTTTTTATTAAGTGAAAAATCTATCATTGAACGAGCAATATAAGTCAAATGAGGAGTTAATTTTGTATTTTTGTACCCTAAAATTTAACAAATGGAATCTAAAGTGGAAAAATTAGCTTATAAAGTTAAAGACATTACCCTAGCAGAATGGGGTAGAAAAGAAATTAAATTGGCTGAAGCAGAGATGCCCGGCCTAATGTCTTTGAGAGAAGAATTTGGTCAAGAAAAACCTCTTAAAGGCGCTCGTATCGCAGGTTGTTTGCATATGACTATTCAAACGGCTGTACTAATAGAAACACTCATTGAGCTCGGAGCTGAAGTGAGTTGGTCTTCATGTAATATTTTTTCTACTCAAGATCATGCTGCATCAGCTATTGCAGCTGCCAACATTCCAGTGTTTGCTTGGAAAGGAATGAATGAAGAAGAATTTGATTGGTGTATAGAGCAAACATTATTTGC
>CAXFLH010000054.1:0-9720 GCA_964003875.1 uncultured Flavobacteriales bacterium
AAGAGGCAAAAACTAGTAGTAATGCTAAAAAATAAGTTGTTTTCATGTGTGTTAATTTTGTTTTCACAAATTTATAAATTCCGATTTTTTTTAAATCTTCTTTTTTAAGAAAGCTATAAGCTCTTTGACAGCTAACCCCCTGTGGCTAATTTCATTTTTTTGTTGGATAGACATTTGTGCAAAACTTTCATCAAAACCATCTGCTAAAAATATAGGGTCATATCCAAAGCCTTTATCGCCCCATTTTTCAGGAATAATCTGACCTTCTACCATTCCCTCAAATTGAAACTCTTTACCATCAATTACTAGAGAAATTATGGTGCGGAAACAGGCATCTCTGTTTTCTTCCCCTTTCATTTCGGCCAATACCTTTTGCATATTATCTTCAGCAATACATTGTTCACCAGCATAACGTGCCGAATACACCCCTGGACGACCATCTAATATATCTATTTCTAATCCAGTATCATCAGCAAAACAATTGTAACCGTAGTTGTCAAAAACATAAAAGGCTTTTTGTGCGGCATTATCTTCCAATGTATCCGATGTTTCAGGTAATTCTTCATGACAATTGATATCTTTCAAACTAAGAATTTTAATGGAAGAAGGTACTAGCATACGTATTTCGGCAAGCTTATTGGGGTTGTTGGTTGCAAATACTAATTTCATTTATTGATGATGATAGGGTTCGTTATTCAGAATACTAAATGCTCGGTAAACTTGTTCGGCAAAAAATGGGCGTATCATCTGATGTGAAAAAGTCATCTTAGATAAAGCAATTTTAGAAGTCGCTTTGTTATAAACCTCAGCACTAAAACCATAAGGGCCACCAATAACAAATACCAATCGTTTTACACCTGCATTCATTTTCTGTTGTAAGAAATTAGAAAAAGACTTTGAATCAAACTCTTTGCCTTTTTCGTCTAGCAAAATAAGAGTGTCGGTATTGTGTACTTGCTTAAGTATTAACTTACCCTCCTGTTCTTTTTGCTGACTTTCAGATAAGTTTTTACGGTTTTTTAAGTCAGGAATAATCACGAATTCAAAAGAGATATAGTGCTTCAAACGTTTAGAATATTTGTCTATTCCCTCTTGCACCCAACTTTCATCGGTCTTTCCTATTGCTAATACTACTATTTTCACCAAAAAAGTTTTGTAATTTGCCACAATATTAGTCATTTTGTTGGATAGAAAAACACCCACATGAAAGAAGAATTAAATGCTTTCATAGAATTCGCCTTAAAAGAAGATGTCCGAGAGGGTGATCATACTTCTTTGGCTTGTATACCCCCTACGGCTAGTGGCAAAGCTCAACTCCTTGTCAAAGAAAATGGAATACTTGCTGGAATGGAAGTTGCTCAGGCTATCTTTGAAATGGTCAATCGAGACATTCAATTTTTTCCCTTAATGCAAGATGGTGAAAGTATGACTGTCGGCGATGTGGCCTTTATTGTGGAAGGGCCTTCTTCTTCAATTCTGACTGCCGAAAGACTCGTTCTCAATTGTATGCAACGCATGAGTGGTATTGCTACCAAAACACAGCATATTGTAAAATTGTTAGAAGGGACTAAAGCTCAAGTACTAGATACTAGAAAGACAACACCGGGTATTCGTTTGCTCGAAAAATGGGCAGTTAAAATTGGTGGCGGTGTCAATCACCGTTTTGGATTATACGATATGATGATGATAAAAGACAATCACATCGACTTTGCAGGTAGTATTGAATCAGCCATAGAAAAAGCTATAAACTATCAAAAAGACAAGGGAATAAATATACCAATAGAGGTAGAAGCTAGAAACTTAGAAGAAGTCAATGAAATTTTAAGAGTTGGAAATATTCAACGCATAATGTTGGATAACTTTAGTTATGATGATACACGTATTGCTGTAGAACAAATTGGAGGACGTTTTGAAACTGAAGCCTCTGGAGGAATAACTGAAGAAACTATAAGAGAACATGCTCTCTGTGGAGTAGATTTTATTTCTGTTGGTGCATTAACACATTCAGTCAATAGCTTAGATTTAAGTCTAAAAGCCATTTAAATGAAACTTAAAGAACGTCTTTCATTTCTAGTAGATTGGAGTAAACACATTATTTTACCTGGCTTTAGAGGTATGAATCTCTACGATGTGACACGTTTTTTTATTGAAGGACTTGAAAAAGGTGCTATCACAACCCGAGCGTCTTCAATAGCTTTTAACTTCTTCTTAGCTTTATTTCCAGCCTTGATATTCTTCTTTACTCTAATACCCTACATTCCTGTAGATAACTTTCAAGAAATACTATTAGGGCTTTTAGGAGAAGTATTGCCACCAAGCACTAACGAATCGGCATTCACTACCATAACTGATATTATTAATCACCCAAGAGGAGGCCTATTGTCCTTTGGTTTTTTAATGGCTCTATATTTTTCCACAAATAGTATCAATTCACTTATGGAAGCCTTTAATAGTTCCTATCATATTTCTGAAAATAGAGGCATGTGGAAGCAACGCCTCATAGCACTAGGTCTAACACTGATGTTATCATTAATGCTAATTATAGCTGTTGCTCTCATTGTTTTTACACAATTTGCTAGTAACTACTTCGTAGACTTAGGTATTTTTAAACAAAGTGCTATTACTCTTATGATTATTGGAAAGTGGATTATACTATTGGCTTTTTTATTTGGTGGATTATCGGTATTATTTCAGTATGGTCCTTCTAAAAAAACACATTGGAGTTTAATCTCACCTGGCTCTATTATAGCTACACTTTTTATTGTTTTAACATCAACTGGCTTTGGCTTATACATCGATCATTTTGGTCAATATAACAAACTCTATGGCTCAATTGGTACGCTAATCGTCATTCTGTTATGGATGTACTTTAATGCTATTGTAATGCTCATAGGCTTTGAACTCAACGCTAGTATTTATAGCGCCAAAGAACATATTCAATCATCATCTTTTATCGATTTTTTCCAAAAAAAGCAATAAGGCTATCAATAGCACAATAGCCACTAAACCCATCATTATTTTAGCAAATAGCATCTAGAAAGTAACGGTTTTGTCGCAATCTCTAACTAACTCATATAAGTCTTTCATTGTAGACAAGGGACAAAGTTCTGAGCTGTCTTTTTGTCTAAGATTCAGGCAAGTACCACAGGCCAAAATCTGACCACCATTATCTACAAAAGATTGGGCTAAGTCATTAATCGGGAATTTCTCCGAATGAAGGGATTCATACTCTACCCCACTCGCCAAAAGAAAAAGACGAACATCGTCTTTTTCTTTCAGTGAGAAATTAGCTAAACGAAAGGCGTTAAATACCACTTCCGCATCTGTGCTATATACTATTATTCCAAGTTTCATTAATTAATTTTTAAACGAACACCTGTATAGATTAAACGACCCATAACTGGTGCCCATATAATAGACGCATCAAAATTACTGCCAAATGGATCATCACCCCCAAGTATAGGATTTTCTTGCTTATAATTCAACAGATTTTCACCACCTAAGTATATGTCTAAGGTTTTAAATTTTTTAGTGACTTGACTATTTATCACATAGAATGGATCTGAAACCGTTTTATTGTCTACAATGAGTTGGTGGTATGGAATTCTACTTTCTCCGAAATAATTCCAAGTAGCATCAAACATCCATTTATTGATATGTTCTGTAGCATATGCAAAATTAACTAAAGCTCTATTTTCTGGCACTAAAGGAGCTAGCATCTTTTCACCATCATAAGTAGAATAGACTTGGTTAATTTTATAGGCTAGTTTAACATCAAAACGATCAAATAATTCATAATTAAAATCAAATTGAATACTGTTTGAATAAGATTCACCATCTAAATTGTAAAATCGTAGTTTAGTGGGATCTTCTATATCTACTACCACTTGATTTTCAAAATCTGTTCGGTATGCATCTGCATTGAATGATGCTTCTCTTTCAAAAAGTTTAAAACAATACGTGAAGTTAACACCATAATTCCAAGCCACTTCTACACCTAAACTATCTTGTATTTCAAACTCTCTAGATGAGGCAAAATAAGATGTATTTTCAGCAATAGGATTAGCTACTCGCATAGCCTTTCCTGCAGATAACCTAAAGACTGTTTGGTCTGAAGGGTTATATTTAATATTTAGGCGTGGTAAATATTCAAAACCGTGCGTATTATGATAATCTCCACGAATACCTGCAACTATCGTCAATTCAGAAGGTGAAGTATAACTATACTCTGTAAAAACACCAGTTGTTAGATCAACTCTATCAAAATTAGTAGATTCATAATTTTCGGTATATCTATCGGCATAGTAGCTTATCCCATATTTTAGCGAATGATCTGTTGTAGAAATAAAAGTTTGACCAATAAGATTTAAAAATGCACTTTCTTGTAAGGCATTGTAATCAGTCAATCCAAACTTTATAGCTTGGTCGTGTCTTCTAAAAGCCGTTTGCAATCCGATACTCTTTCCTATTTTATCAGGCATTTTTAAGCCTGACTTACTATTAAACTCTAAAAGGGTGTTGTCTATAAGTACTTTATAAGGGTTACTAATTGAACGAATTTGTCCACCTTCTCGTTCATCAATAAGTACACGACCAACTAGATTTATTCTATAACTTTCCGTTTCTGTAAGCCATCGGTTCAGAACATTGATTGACTTGATATGAGGCATGTCCAAAAATCCATTTTCATTTTCATCAACTTCTTTAGTATGATAATTAATACTAGTAAAGAGATTAGAAGTCCATTTACCTGTTTTTTTAGCAAACTGCAGGTTATTTTCAAATTTACTCTCTGAATTGGTATAAAAGTTCCAAAATATTTTATCGGTATTTTCAGGTTTAAAATATTCTAAGTTGATTTGACCAGCAAAAGACTCAAAGCCATTTATTACCGAACCAGCTCCTTTAATAATCTGAATGGACTCTATCCATGTGCCAGGCACATAGGTTAAACCATAAGCAGAAGAAAGCCCTCTTATCAAAGGTATATTTTCTTGTGTTATTTGTGTGTAAATACCATCCAATCCCAACATTTTAATTTGCTTGGCACCAGAAATAGCATCCGTAAAAGAAACATCTACAGTAGCATTCGTTTCAAAGCTTTCTGACAAATTACAACATGCTGCTTTTTGCAACTCTTTACTAGAAATATTTTGTACTTGTAGAGGATTTACCATAGATAATTCCGTAGTACTTACTTTTGACTCCACAGTAACCTCTTCTATCTCGACAGATTCACTTAGAGAAACCGTTAAAAAAGAACCGTCTTTAATCGTTACATTCTTTGACTGAAAACCTATAAAAGACACCTTGATATCAAAGGGAAATTCACCATTAAAATCTAAAGAGAATTTACCGTTGGCATCAGTAGTTGTTCCTATAGATGTATTTTTTAAAACTATGTTGGCTCCCATAAGTGGTAAGCCATTTTGATCGTTTATTTTTCCATTTATATTGCCCTGTGCATAAATAAACAAAGCACTAATTTGAAAGGCTATTAAAACTATATATTTCATAATTTAATTTTTGACATTATTACTAAACCATTTCCTTGATTAAGGTTAGGATTTATAAAAATTAAATTCGAAATACTTGAAAAAGTGCTATTTGTTGAGAATAGGTTTTGGGAGGTGGTAAATCAAAATTATACCAAGATATGTGTCTGCAATAACTTAGAAGTTTTTTAATGCCTATATCTCTAACAAATGCTTGCACAAATGATGGAATAGATACAGGTTCATGGACGGGAGTATCAAATACAAATGATACTAAACGAACATCTATAAAACAACAGCAACAGGAAGAAATAAAATTACATTCGCAAGTTGAAATAGGCACTACTTCTTCTGCAGATTCTGAAGCACAACAAACGAATGTTTCTTTTTCAACCGGCTCTGTCTCGCAACAAGCCATTGCTTCTTGACAAATAGCAGTATCATCCTGACTTTGTTCTGAAAAATAATCTGATTTATGTGAATGATTTAAGATTACTGGAATACCAATAGCACCAACCAACATAAAGAGGCATAATAGGTGGCTAATGATATGTTTTATAGTTTTATTCACTATGTAAAATTACAAAATTTATTTTTCAAAAGATTTTATAGTTTTTTCTATAATGCTAATGCATTCCAAAAGCTGTTCTTTTGTGATAACCAGTGGAGGAGCAAAACGAATGATATTCCCGTGTGTAGGCTTGGCTAAAAGTCCGTTATCTCTCAATGATATACACATATCCCAAGCTGTTGAACTATCTTCTGTATCGTTAATAACAATAGCATTTAAAAGCCCTTTTCCTCTGACTTTTGAAACGATATTCAAATGACCTAAACGTTGCTCTAATTCATCTCTGAAAATTTGCCCTAAATCCTCTGCTTTTTCAGCTAATTTTTCATCTACAACAACTTCAAGGGCTGCTTGAGCTACTTTACATGCCAATGGATTTCCACCAAATGTAGACCCGTGTTCGCCAGGCTTAATGCACAACATAACATCATCGTCAGCTAAAACAGCAGAAACAGGTAATACACCTCCTGACAAGGCTTTTCCAAGAATTAAAATATCAGGTCTAGCATCTTCAAAGTCACAAGCTAACATTTTACCTGTTCTAGCAATACCTGTTTGCACTTCATCAGCTACAAACAAAACATTATACTTTGTACATAAAGCACGAACACCTGCTAAATAGCCTTCATTAGGGACAACAACACCTGCTTCACCTTGAATAGGTTCTACCATAAAAGCACAAACGTTAGGGTCTTTTAATTCTGTTTCTAAAGCATCTAAGTTGTTGTATGGTATTAAATCGTAACCCGGCATATATGGACCAAAACCTTTGTAAGATGTAGGGTCATCAGAACTTGAAATAGCGGCTAATGTTCTCCCCCAAAAATTGCCTTTTGCAAAAATAATACGTGCTTTATTTTCAGCAATTCCTTTTTTCATATAACCCCACTTACGAGCTAATTTATTAGCTGTTTCTCCACCTTCAACTCCGGTATTCATAGGAAGAACCTTATCATAGCCGAACAAATCGGTAATGAATTTTTCATATTGACCAAGAATATCATTGTGAAAAGCTCTAGAGGTAAGTGTCAAAGTTGAGGCTTGATCCGTAAGTGCTTTTATAATTTTGGGGTGGCAATGG
The DNA here is from genome assembly GCA_964003875.1 of uncultured Flavobacteriales bacterium. Classification (GTDB taxonomy): domain Bacteria; phylum Bacteroidota; class Bacteroidia; order Flavobacteriales; family UBA7312; genus UBA8444. Next base: position 7,148 of record CAXFLH010000054.1, read on the forward strand.
CCTTGATTGACAGCCGAATAGGCAGACAGAAAATCAAAATACTGCTTTCCTTCAACATCCCAAACATACACGCCTTCTCCTTTTGATAAAACAACAGGTAATGGGTGGTAGTTGTGAGCACCGTATTTTTCTTCTATTTCAATGAGTTCTTGTGATGAATACATATCTTATAATTTTGAAAGGCAAAGTTAGAAAAATCAATGATTTTTAAATCAAAATGCAGTGCTTAAAATTCTATATTTGCGCCATGGGAAGAAAGCGTAAAAAGATACTTTTAGAAAATGTTCATATTTCTGATGCAGGAGCTAAAGGAAAAGCAATTACTCGCCTAGAAAATGGACTAGTTCTTTTTGTAGAAGGAGCAGTGCCTGGTGACGTATGTGATGTATTAGTTCATAAAAAAAGACGCTCTTTTTTGGAAGGTAAGCCTGTTAAGTTTCATTCTTTTTCTGAAAGAAGACGAGAGGCTAAATGCGAACATTTTGGTCTGTGCGGTGGTTGTAAATGGCAATTTATGGGTTATGAGCATCAACTCGAATTCAAACAAAAAGAGGTGGTGGATTCCCTAAGTCGAATCGGTGGTATAGACTTGCCTGAAGTCAATCCTATTATGGGCTGTGAGAACGAGTTCCGCTACCGAAACAAAATGGACTTTGCTTTTACCAATAGACGTTGGATAACAGAACAAGAGAGTGAGGAAGGCAAAGAAATAATAAACCGAAATGGTGCTGGTTTTAGAGTATCTGGATTTTGGGATAAAGTCATTAACCTCAATGAATGTCATCTTCAAGCAGAACCTTCCAACGCCATACGCAAAGCAGCTCGAGACTATGCTATTGAAAATGAACTAGACTTTTTTGATATCGCTGACAAAGAGGGTTTTTTAAGAGCTCTTACTATTCGAATGAGTAGCACAGGTGAAATTATGGTTCTTTTCCAATTCTTTTATGAAGAGGAATCGAAAAGGTTTGGTTTACTCAACTATATTAAAGAACAATTCCCTGAAATCACGTCTTTATTATATACTATTAACGATAAAGGCAATGAAACAATATTCGATTTAGATATTATCACTTTTAGTGGTGCTGACTGCATCTACGAAGAAATGGAAGGTTTAAAATTTAAAATTGGACCCAAGTCATTTTATCAAACCAATTCCAAACAAGCCTACGAACTGTATAAAGTAACTAGAGAACTTGCCCAAATAGAGAAAAACGATATTGTATACGATTTATACACCGGAACAGGTACTATTGCTCAATTTGTTGGTAAAAATGCCCATAAGGTAATTGGCGTGGAGTCCGTACCTGAAGCTATTGAGGCAGCTAAGGAAAATGCTAAAAATAATGGTATAGACAATTGTAAATTCTATGTGGGTGATATGAAAGAAATATTCACCGAAGATTTTATTCGCAAGAACGGACAGCCAGATGTGATAATTACCGACCCACCTAGAGATGGTATGCATAAAAAAGTAGTTGGTCAGCTATTAGATGTAAACCCTAAACGAATTGTTTATGTGAGTTGTAACCCTGCTACACAAGCTAGAGATTTAGCATTAATGAACGAACACTACAAAGTGACTAAAGTTCAGCCCGTTGATATGTTCCCTCAAACTTTCCACGTTGAAAATGTAGTGCTGCTTGAAAAAAGGTAATATGCTAGATAAAGATTTTTGGAATAACCGCTACAAAACAGCACAAACTGGTTGGGATATTGGCTATCCTTCCACCCCTTTAAAGACATTCATTGATACTATAGAAGATAAAGACATAAACATCCTAATACCTGGCTGTGGAAAAGCTTATGAGGCTGAATACTTACACCAAAAAGGTTTTAGAAAGGTAACTATCATTGACTTCTCCCCTTTAGCTTTAGGTGAGTTTTCAAAACGAGTCCCTGACTTTCCAAAAGGTCAATTAATTGAAGGTGACTTCTTTGAACATCAAGGACAATATGACCTCATTTTAGAACAAACCTTTTTCTGTGCCATAGAACCTATTTTAAGAAAGGATTATGTGAAGCATACTTCATATTTACTGAATAAAAATGGAAAAATTGTTGGCTTATTGTTTGCTGAAGAATTTGGAAACGACCACCCACCATTTGGAGGAACCAAAGAAGAATATCTAAAACTCTTTTCTTCTCATTACGACATAGAATACATGCAAATCGCTGACAATTCCATAGAAGCTAGAAAAGGTAGAGAGTTATTTATTTCTTTAAAAAAACAAGATTGCTTAACTTAGCCCTATGAAAATGAATTCATCAAGAACTTTAGTACTTAACGCTCAACAGATGGAGCAAAAGCTATGTCGTATGGCATGGGAAATATTAGAAAAAAATTATCAAGAGTCCCATATTGTTATTGCAGGTATAAGTCCTAAGGGTAGTATTTTAGCTAAGCGTTTGTGCAAACATTTAATCGATATTTCTTCTATTATGGTAGAAGTCATAGAGGTCAAGCTAGATAAAGTCAACCCTCTATCGTCACCTATTCAAGTTAGCGCACATAGCGAATTGAATGATAAAGTGGTCGTATTAGTCGATGATGTACTCAAGTCAGGCAAAAC
>CAXFLH010000055.1:0-9713 GCA_964003875.1 uncultured Flavobacteriales bacterium
ATACATCTTGACTACCAAGGAGCCTATAATGCATAGCACTAAGCCGCCAAGTTTACGAAAGTTATACCTTCGCTATGGGTAATGTTACTCAAAATTCTTTTAGAATATGGGAAGACTTAAGTAATTGTGTAGTGGTAGTTTTTGTAGAAGATCAAGGTACTAAGGAAGTGCTAGATTCTAGAGTTTTTGAAATTACAGGAAATACTACCGTTACGCCAACTTGGGAATGTCAAGCAACAGGCTGTGTAGATCCTGGAACTGGCGAGGGCGAATATAGCACTTTAGCAGATTGCGAGGCACAATGCGTCTCTGATATAGCCTTTTGGAATGCTATTGACATTAAACTCATGCCTAACCCAGCGCAAGACAATTTCTCAATAGAATTAAATCCATCATCACAAAATGTGCTCGTAAGTATTTATTCTATTACTGGCAAACGAGTCAGCGAATTTGATTATGGCTCACTACAAGGCAAGCAAAGCATACCTATGAATATAAGCACTCTGCAATCTGGAATTTACACCGTTAAAATTCAATTAGACAATGAAGTGTCCGTTCATAAACTGATTAAGCAATAAATCAGATTATCTATTAAATAAAAACAGCTCACCATTATGGTGGGCTGTTTTTATTTTAAAACTTCTAAAAAGATGTAAATTTGCAGAAAGAAAACAAGCTATTCAACATGTCATTATACGCTTTAAATGCAATCTCACCAGTAGATGGTCGATACCAATCGAAAACTAAGGAACTAAGCTCCTATTATTCAGAAGCGGCTCTTATCAAATATAGACTTCGAGTAGAAGTTGAATATTTTATTTCACTTTGTGAACTACCGCTCCCACAATTAGAAAACTTTGATGCTAAGCTATACGAACCTTTAAGGAAAATTTACCTTGAATTTAGTGATGATGATGCTCAAGAAGTTAAAGAAATAGAGTCTATAACTAATCATGATGTAAAGGCTGTAGAATATTTTTTAAAAGAACGCTTTGATCGTTTAAAAATCAGTGAATTCAAAGAATTTATTCACTTTGCTCTGACTTCACAAGACATCAACAATACGGCTACACCACTACTCATCAAAGAGTCGGTAGAAGATATTTTTCTACCCAACTATTTACAAATGATGGAAAAGCTAATTGAACTCAAAGACGAATGGGCAAATATTCCACTACTAGCAAGAACACATGGTCAAGCTGCCTCGCCAACTCTTTTAGGCAAAGAAATTATGGTATTTATCGAGCGTCTTGAACGTCAAATGGGCTTATTGAATATGGTGCCATTTTCGGCTAAATTTGGTGGTGCAACAGGAAATTTCAATGCTCACCACATTGCCTATCCAAAAGTGGATTGGGTTGCTTTTTCCAATGAATTTGTGGAAGAAACATTGGGATTAGATCGTTCTCAGGTGACTACTCAAATTGAACATTACGATAATTTAGCAGCACTTTTTGATAACTTCAAAAGAATCAATACCATTCTTATTGATTTAAGTCGAGATATATGGACTTATATATCTATGGATTATTTCAAGCAAAAAATCAAAAAGGGCGAAATAGGCTCATCAGCTATGCCACACAAGGTTAATCCTATAGATTTTGAAAACGCTGAAGGAAATCTAGGAATTGCAAATGCTATTTATGAGCATCTATCGGCAAAATTACCCATATCAAGATTACAAAGAGATTTAACAGATTCAACAGTACTTAGAAATGTAGGTGTGCCTATGGCACATTCTATCTTAGGCTTTAAATCCATTTTAAAAGGTTTGAATAAACTCATCTTGAACGAGGAAGCCATCCGTGCCGACCTAGATGATAATTGGGCAGTAGTTGCAGAAGCTATTCAAACTATTTTGAGAAAAGAAGGCTACCCAAAACCTTATGAAGCTCTTAAGGCTTTAACTAGAACTAACGGATTAATAGAACAGCCTACACTGAGTAATTTTATTGACACTTTACAGATTAGTGATGAATTGAAAGCGTATCTGAAAAGCATAACACCTTTCAACTATACTGGAATAGAAAAACTCTAGTCTTCTATAACCTTATATTTCGATAGATAATCCGACCAATTCCAAATGAAGTTACTCATTAGGTCAGTCAATTCTTGTAGGAAAACAGGATTAGGTTCATTCTGATTTTTCAGAAGATCCCCTTGATATTCGTTTAAATTATATTTGACAAAAATACTTTTTGCCATAGCTTTTTCTATGCTAATATCATCGCTGTGTTGCTCTTTGAAGAAGTTTTCATAATCGATAAACATATCTCTTACAACATCTTCTTCTAAATCAAGGTATTGAATAAGCTCATTGAGACTATCATGATGCAGATGGTGTACTGTGGAATCCTCAAAGAAATCAGATAAATAATGATTATTGGCAGCAAAAACAATCATCAAAAACCAATTGGCATCTTCCATTTTAAGGTTAGGTGATTCTTCAAATTTTCTGTTATCATTAACAAATTCTATGATTTCTGAAAAACCTAAATCAATGACCTCAAAGAGTGTCTTAGAATAAATCGAGGCTAAATCCTTTACGGTAATTTTTTCTTTCTTACTAAAGCCAAATATTTTTAACATTGTTGCTAAGGTAAACTAAAATTTTTCTTTGCGACTGCCATTACTTCATCTCCTATCGCCAAGCAGGCAGTCGCTGCTGGTGAAGGTGCATTTAAAACGTGGATACTATTGCCTTTGCATTCTATTTTAAAGTCGTCAAATACTTCGCCGTCTTGTCCTAATGCCATAGCTCGGACACCACTTCTGCCGACAACAATATCGTCCATTTTTAACGAAGGTATTAATCTATTTAATTCTTTCAAAAATAATCGCTTAGAAAATGCTCTTTTATATTCATTTAAACCAAAACGCCAATGTTTAAAGAATAATTTCCACGTTCCTTTATACATTAAGGCTTCCAAAGTGTCTTTTAAATTAAAGTCCGTTTTACCATAGCCTTCCCGTTTGAAAGTAAATACAGCATTAGGACCACACTCAATGCTACCATCTACCATTCTAGTAAAATGCACGCCTAAAAAGGGAAATTCTGGATTGGGAACTGGATATATCAAATTATTAACTTTGGACTTGCCCTTTTCACTTAAATCGTAATAATCGCCCCTAAAACCTACTATGCGTACATCTGAATGAACTTTGTCTTTTTGAGCTAACCTATCTGAAAACAAACCGCCACAAAGGATTTTTTTATCCGACTTGTATTGTCCTTTAGTGGTATTGATAAGTCCACCATCATCAAAAGATTTGACTTCACAGGAATAGATGATTTTACTGTTTGGGTTTATGTCTGTTATAAGTTCTGCTAGTTTATTAGTCACACCGACAAAATCAATTATGCCAGATTCGGGTACCCACAAGGCAGCAATACCTTCAACATAAGGCTCAATTTCTTTCAAGCGAACAACATCTATCTTCTCTATACCTTCTAAGCCGTTAGCCTTGCCTGTTTCACAAATTTTATCTAGTCGTTCTTCTTCATCTGGATTTACAGCTACGACTACTTTACCACAAACATCGTGTTTGATGTTGTATTTTTTAGCAAATTCAACTAATTGCTTTCTACCATTAACGCAGTTTTTGGCTCGGAAAGAACCGGGTCTATAATATAAACCTGAATGAATAACCCCTGAATTTCTACCCGTTTGATGAGCAGCTAAGTTTTTTTCTTTTTCAAAGACCACTATATTGAGCTGTGGATATTCGACTTGAAGTTTGTAGGCACAAGATAAACCTACTATACCCCCTCCTACTATTGCAAAGTCAAAACTATTGCTTGTTTTTACCATGAAAATACTCTTGAAATATTAAACCCAAAGTAGATATCTCCTTCTAGCCATTGACCAGTAGTTTGTGTTAAAAATGCCTGTTCATTCATGCCACGTGAATTGCTTAAATGTAAGGAAAAAACATGTCCTCCTGTTTCTATATCAACACCTACAGACAACATATTTTGATGTGATTCCGTCATTGTGCTTAGAGCATAGAAGTACTCGCCATTGACCGATACTTTTTTAGTGACTTTATAACGTCCTCCTACTCCCATAAACAAAGGGTCGGCAGATGTACCCGCTGAAAAGCGATTGAGGTGAATGTGGGTAGGCAATAACACCAAAGAAAGGTCTGAAGTAAATTTTCGTGCTATAATGAGTTGATTACTGAAGCTAAATTGATTGAGTAAGTCGTAATCGGCTTGTAGCCTATCATTTTCTGAAGGGTGAGCAAAGAATATAGCCGAATAAGCCGATAATACTACTGGGCATGAGTTCGTTTGCTGTAAGATATTAAGTTTGGTAGAAGCATCAAACTGCTTAGCATTAGAACTTCGTCCGAGGGCTAGAGCTAGACGTTCAGATACGCCATAATCCAAACCAAACCTAACGTGTGAATTATCGATGCCCCATAAATTATAAAAACCCGAGTTGAGTGTGCCAAAACGGTGTTGTATTAAAAATTTAAACTCTCCTTTGGAAGTCTGTTTAGAAGATTGGGCGTTGACAATTCTATTGTCCTTAAAAATGGAAGTTGTTAGTTGCACTTCCTTATCATCGCTTTCTAGCATACTCAGTAAGTCTTGAGCATAAGTTGACTGAAAACAGATTAAAATTATAAATACTAAAAATCTATTCATAGGTTCTGTTTTGAAGTTTCATATCAACCACTACTTGGATGACTTCTGCAATTTTATACATCATAATTTTGGGAATATCAATATCGTAGTCCTCAAGAGCAACATCAAAAGTAGAAGAAATATGTAATTCATCATTTATCATTTGAGCAGTAGCTTTCATTTGTGCGTCTTTACTTATTCCATGCATCGAAAGACTTCCATTTACCAAAAAGTTTTGCTTAGTACTCAAATCTAAATCTGAAAAATTATCTACAACTCCCGTAAAAGTAGATAAAGGATACTTCTCACTTTCTAAATAACTTTCGTTAAAATGTTCTTGCATAAGCGAATTAGGAAAAGTAAAGTCTTCTATTTTCAGTCGAAAAGCAAAACCTCCCGTTTGGCTATCGACAATAGCCGAGACATCTTCATTTATAGCCGATATATTTTCTATGGGTGCTTCAGAAAAGAAACTGACTTTTCCTTTATTAGTATAATATTGCTGTGCTATAAGCTGAGTGCTAAACAGTAAACAAATCAAGATTAGTCGCATACAACAAAGATAGTAATTTAGTGGGGTTTAGAGACGCTTCATCAACTTGTATCCTACAAAGAATAAGATAAAAATTACGATAAGTCCAGCTTGTTGTGTATCAAAATAACGTGTTGCCAAACCAAATAAAAACGGCCCTACAAAAGCTGTCATTTTTCCCGAGAAGGCATAAAACCCAAAAAATTCATTTCTTTTTTCTGTTGGAGTAAGACGAGCCATATAGGTTCTACTTGCCGATTGATTAGGTCCTGAAAACAAGCCAATTAAAATAGCCGCTACCCAAAATAAATTTTTGGCATTGAACCAATCGGGAATGGCATTACCTCCAAAAATAAATTGAAATAAGCCAGGCAACTCTGGTGCTAAAAAGGCTATTAGACAAGCTATCATAAGAAAAACAATACTCCACAAAATCACTTTTTCACTCCCTTTACCATCTTCTAAATAACCAAAAACAAAAGCTCCAATTCCTGCCATTACATTAAGTACAATCCCTAGAATAATGATTTCTTCAAAGCTAAAGCCTATGGTAGTAGCGGCATAGATACCTCCAAAAGCAAAAATGGTTATCAAAGCATCATTATATACCAGACGAGCCAACAAAAAATGAAATATCTTTCTGTAAGAAGAAAGTTCTTTAAAAGTAGTTTTTAGGTTGTCAAAAGAACTTTTTACTACTAGTGATAAAGACTTTTTGCTTGTATTGTGCTTATCCTTTATCCAAACAAAAATAGGTAGACTAAAAATCAAAAACCATATGGCTACAAGTAAATTGGTAGCCCTTATATTTTCTCCATTCTCAGTACTAAAGCCCAAAATAGGCTGTTCTGTTTGCACAAAAAATACTAATGCTAGTACTAAAGCCAATAAGCCCCCTATATAACCTAGCCCCCATGCCATACCAGATACTTTACCTATCCGTTCCTCGGAGCTCAATTCTGCCAAGTAAGCATTACAAAATACTGTACCTATCTCAAAAGCAATGTTTGCTATAATGAAAAGCGTAAGCGCCCAAAGAACTTGTCCTTGTTGCGGAAAAAACAAAAGAGCAGTCGCTGTAACACAGACCAAAGTACTCACCAACATGATTCGTTTTCTTGACCCCCAGTTATCAGCAATAGCACCTAATATTGGCGAGAACAAAGCCACCACGATAGCTGTAAAAGAAATGGCCCAAGACCAATATTGCGTTCCTAAAATTTCATTATCGGCTATAGATTTAGTAAAGAAAGTGCCGTAGATAAAAGTCACTACCAAAGTAGTGAAAGCAGAGTTAGCAAAATCGTACATGGCCCAAGACCAAATTTGTCGTTTATCGTCTTTTTGTATCATATTCCGAAAGTACAATTATTTATTATGATAATTTTATTTAATAAAACGCTACTATTTCTTTGAATAACTTACTTTTGCCGACTTAATTTATACAAATGATTTCACTTAAAAATTTCAAATTCATTGACAGAACTAATGGTAGTATAAAAGACGATATTCTATCTGGTCTTACTGTAGCTTTAGCACTCGTCCCTGAAGCCGTCGCCTTTGCTTTTGTGGCAGGTATTTCTCCAATAGTTGGATTATATGGTGCCTTTATGATGGGCTTAGTCACTTCTATTTTTGGTGGCAGACCGGGTATGATATCAGGTGCAACAGGTGCTTTAGCGGTAGTTATGGTTCACTTAGTGAGTGAGGGTAACACCTTAGGTGGTGACAGTTCTATGGGCTTACAATATTTATTTGCTACACTCATATTGGTTGGTATTATACAAACTGCCGCCGGACTATTCAGGTTGGGGAAATTTGTACGTATGATACCCCACTCCGTAATGTTAGGTTTTGTCAATGGATTAGCAATTGTGATTTTCTTATCCCAAATAGGCATGTTCAAAAGTAATGGGCAATGGCTAGAAGGTCAAGATTTGATTTACATGATAGCTTTGGTTGTTCTGACTATGGCTATTATGGTTTTTCTACCTATGCTAACTAAAAAAGTACCTGCTGCTTTGACTGCCATTATTGTAGTTTCTTTGATTGTTATTTTCGGTGGTATAGAAACTGAAACCGTCAAATCATTTATTGTTGCTAGTGGTGGAGAAGGTATCAAAGCTGGTTTGCCAACATTTAATATTCCTTTAATTGATTTGAATTGGGAAACTCTAAAATTCATTAGCCCTTACGCTTTAATTCTAGCGGCTATTGGTTTGATAGAATCATTGATGACGCTAAACCTCATAGACGAATTGACAGAAACAAGAGGTAGCGGCAATAGAGAGTGTGTGGCTCAAGGTGGTGCTAATATCATCAACGGATTTTTTGGTGGTATGGGTGGATGTGCCATGATTGGCCAAAGTATTATCAACATCAAGTCAGGAGGTAGAGGCAGACTTTCAGGCATTGTAGCTGCTTTAGCCTTATTATGCTTCATACTTTTTGCGTCGACCTACATAGAAATGGTGCCTATTGCTGCTCTAGTAGGCGTTATGTTTATGGTCGTTATTGGAACCTTTGCATGGAGTAGTTTAAAGGTTTGGAACAAAGTACCTTTAGCTGATGTTATTGTGATTGTTTTGGTAACTGGACTAACGGTTATGTTTGACTTAGCTATTGCCGTATTAGCAGGTGTTATTGTATCTTCTTTGGTCTTTTCTTGGGAAAATGCTAAACGCATTAGAGCTCGTAAATTTGTTGATGAACACGGCGTAAAACACTATGAAATTTATGGCCCTTTATTCTTTGGCTGTGTGGAGTTATTCAATAGTAAATTCGATGTTGCTAACGACCCAAAAGAGATTATTATTGACTTCAAAGAATCTCGTATTATGGACCAATCGGCTATAGAGTGTATCAATAAACTCAGTGAAAAGTACATTAAAAATGGTAAAAGCGTACACCTCAGACACCTTTCTAAAGATTGTATAAAGCTGATCAAAAGAGCAGATAAAATATGCGATGTTAATCTTTTAGAAGACCCCGATTATTTCGTGGCTATAGATAACTACAGAACTCTGCTGAATAAGGAAGAAAAATAAGTCTCATTATGACACAATTTTAAACCAAAAAAGCCCTTCAAAATGAAGGGCTTTTTTAATTGTATTTGAAAAACTGTTTAAGCGTTTTGCTCACGAATTAAATTTAATGCCGAACCGGCTTTAAACCAGTCAATTTGCTGAGCATTATAAGTGTGATTCAAAACAACATTATCAGTAGAACCATCGGCATGAACAACTTCCAAAGTTAGGGTTTTGTTGGGTGCAAATTCGGATAAATCTACAAAGTTAAAAGTATCATCTTCTCTAATTAAATCGTAATCGTTTTCTTTAGCGAAAGTCAATCCTAAAATACCTTGCTTTTTCAAATTGGTTTCGTGAATTCTAGCAAAGGATTTTACAATGACTGCTCTAACCCCCAAATGACGAGGCTCCATAGCGGCATGCTCTCGTGAGGAACCTTCGCCATAATTGTGGTCACCTACTACAATAGTATCTACACCTGCAGCCTTATAAGCTCTTGCTACATTAGGTACTTCGTCCTTACTACCATCTAGTTGATTGACTACACTATTAGTAGCACCTCCAAAGGCATTAACCGCTCCAATCAAGCAATTGTTAGAAATGTTATCCAAATGCCCTCTAAACCTCAACCATGGTCCTGCCATAGAAATATGGTCAGTCGTACATTTGCCTTCTGCCTTAATTAATAGTTTAGCATTGCTAATGTTGCCACCGTCCCAAGGAGTAAAAGGTGTCAATAATTGTAATCGATTGGAGTTTTCATTCACTACAACCTCAACTCCACTCCCATCTTGGGCTGGTGCTTGATAGCCATTGTCTTCTACGTCAAAGCCTTGCGTTGGTAATTCAAGACCTGTTGGCTCTGCCAATTGTACAGAGTCGCCATTTTTATTGACTAAACTATCAGTAATGGGGTTAAAATCTAATCTTCCCGAAATAGCTATTGCCGCCACCATTTCTGGCGATGCCACAAAAGCATGGGTATTAGGGTTTCCATCGGCACGCTTAGCAAAGTTTCTGTTAAAGGAATGAACGATAGAATTTTTTTCTTGCTTTTCTGCACCTTCTCTATCCCACTGACCAATACAAGGACCACAAGCGTTAGTAAAAATACGAGTAGATTCGAATTTATTAAAGGTGTCTAAAAGTCCATCTCTTTCTGCTGTGTAGCGTACTTGCTCTGAACCCGGATTAATTCCTAAGGTAGCTTTAGGCTCAAGTCCTTTGGCTACTGCATCTTCGACAATAGAGGCTGCTCGTGTCAAATCTTCATATGATGAATTGGTACAAGAACCTATGAGTGCCCATTCTATATCTAATGGCCAATCGTTAGCCACTGCTTTTTCTTTCATCTCGGCTACTGGCGTAGCTAAATCTGGCGTAAATGGACCGTTCAAATGAGGCGTTAAGTCCGAAAGATTGATTTCAATAACTTGGTCAAAGTATTGCTCTGGATTAGCATAAACCTCACCATCTCCAGTGAGGTGTTCTTTAATAATATTGGCGGCATCTGCCACAT
>CAXFLH010000056.1:0-9581 GCA_964003875.1 uncultured Flavobacteriales bacterium
ATGGAAGTTCCAACATAGTGGTGCATAAAGGTGGTAAAGAATATATTGAAGGAGAGTTTGATATAATTTTAGCCAATATCAATAGAAATATATTGATTCAGGATATGCATGCATACTCTAGTCATTTGCTTCAAAATGGATTGACTTTGTTTAGTGGTTTTTACGAACAAGATTTAGATTTGATAAAGCAAGAAGCTAAGAGACAAGGATTAAAATACATCAGTCATAATTCCAAAAATAATTGGGTAACAGCAAAATTTCAAAAACTATGAAAGCTATTAAAAAACTAACTTTTCTATTATCATTTTTCATTTTAGCATCCTCTGTCTATGCACAATCAAACAAGAGGTTAAGGGCGTTCACCGATGACAATAAAGTCTTTTTAGAGGAAATCAATACCTTTATGTTGACGGGTTCTGCTTCTGAAGAAACTAAGAAAATGATGAAAAAGTTTTCTAAGATGTGGAAAGACAATACCTTTTCTTCGGAAAAAAAATCTTCTATCATTGATTTATCTAACAAAATGTTGAAAGACAGAAAAAGACCAACTCATTTTGAATCTTTATTACAAGCTATAGTATCATTTACATCTGCCGAATCCTATGACACCCAGTTTAATAATTGGTCAGCTTCAGTCAGTTTATTGATTGAAACTTCTCCAACTTCTAGGTTGTTGAAATTTTACACTCTTTCCGATGATTTATTTTCTAAGAAAACACTTTTTAGAAATCGTTCTTTGAGTTGGCACACTTCTAGCTTAAACTATCAGTTTGCTATAGAAGATAGTGTGCCAGTTATTAAATTCAATCAACCCATAGATTTGATGTGTATTGCTAGACAAGACACAATGAAGATAGCCCAAACTAGTGGTACATATTTCCCTATTAGTGGCTTATGGCGAGGAAATGAAGGTATAATAGATTGGCGTAAGGCAGGTTTTAGTTTTACCGAAGTTTATGCCGAACTTTCAGAATATTCTATTGCTCTTAAAAAACCTAGTTTTTCAGCAGACTCTGTACGTTTTTATAATTTAATGGTATTTGATGATAAACCTATATTAGGAAGTCTTGAGAATAAATTGGTTGAAAGGAACAAGAAAGATAGCAAGGTAGCTTATCCCAAATTCGATTCTTACGATAAGAAAATTACTCTTTCAGATTTAATTGAAGATATAGATTTTGAAGGGGGGTATTCTCTGTACGGCAACCGTTTTGTATCGAAGGGAGGAGATGGTGAATTAGCAAGTTTGATATTCTATCGCAATGGACAGCAATTTGTTCGTATTTCTTCGGAGCGAATAGCAATTACCGGAAAGCGAGTATTAGCCTCTAATGCTTCTGTAAAAATTATTTTAGCTAATGACTCTATTACCCACCCAGGTTTAAATCTTATTTATGATCAAGAAGATAGACGATTGGATTTAATCTCTGATGACGATGGTATATCTTCTGCTCCTTACATCAATTCGTATCACGATTTGGATATGCGTTTTCAAAAGTTGGGTTGGGATATCGATGACGATGAAATCATTTTTGGAACCTTACCTACAAATACTAGTCAGCCTGCCTTTTTTGAGTCTAATAGGTATTATACTGAAAAACATTTTGATGCATTACTAGGTATAGACGCTCAACACCCATTGGTTAGAATTAACAATTTTAACAAAGAATATGGTATCAATAATATTTTCTTAATTGACGATTTTGTTAGGCTTTCGGGCTATTCCGATGATCAAGACATTCGTTTTTTGATGAATTTAGCTAAGCAAGGTTTTATCACCTACAATTCTGGTTTGGGAACAGTAGGAGTAAAAGATAATGTTCTTCGCTATCTTATGGCTAAATCAGAGAAGGAAGACCATGATGTTATTCGATTTAAATCTAGCGCACCACAAGATAATGCCAATGCTATTTTGTGCTTAAACACCATGGACCTAAAAGTTTTTAACGTTAAGCGTGTTCAGTTGAGTGAAGTAAGAGATGTCATAGCTATTCCCTCTAGGCAACAAATTGTAGTTAAAGAAGGACGTAATTTCACTATGGGTGGACGATTAATAGCAGGAGCAGGAGGACGTTTTAGAATAAAATCAGAAGACATAACCTTTAACTACGAAGATTTTAGACTCTACTTCAAAGACGCTTCAACAGAGGTTTGGATTCCTAACAATCAGAAGAAATACAATGAAAAAGGAGAGTTGGTATTAGAACCTTTAGAGAATGAAATTACTATTGCCAATGGCGAATTGTTGGTCGATACAACTATCAATAAATCGGGTATATGGAAAGAAGATTATCCCCAATATCCAATCATCAGGAGTTATGATCGTTCTAAGGTATTTTACGACCAAGAAGAAATATTTTCTGGAGTGTATGATAGAGAGCGTTTTTACTTCGATTTAGACCCTTTCGAAATAGATTCTTTAGATTCATATAACCGTTCTTCGCTTAGTTTTCCAGGTGAGCTGTATTCGGCCAATATTTTCCCAAGTTTTAGAGAAGAATTAAGAGTACAGGAAGATAATGCGTTAGGGTTCAAGATTGATATTCCAGAAACGGGTTATCCTTTGTATGGCGATAAAGGCCAATTCCATGCTAACAATAGATTATCATTAGACAAATCTGGCTTAAGAGGTAAAGGAGGGTTTGACTATTTATCTTCGACTACACAGTCTGACGATTATATATTCTTTCTCGATTCTATGAATACCCATGCTAATACATTTGATCTAGAAAGGACAGCTAATATTGCTGAGTTTCCTCAGGCTAGTGGTAAAACTATTTATGAGCATTGGCGACCTTATGACGAAGTTCTTATGGTAGAAAAAAAGACCGAAGATTTGATATTGTATTCTGCCAAAGCAACACTTGATGGTCGTTTTTATCTTCGCCCTAATGGACTTACAGGAGCAGGTAATGTTTATTTAGAAGATTCCGAATTAAGTTCTAATTTATACTACTTCAATCACAATGAATTTAATGCCGATACAGCCGATTTTGTCTTGCACCGTTCTGATGATTTCAAAGCTATTGCCTTTGAGTCTGTAAACTTGCGTACGGAGATTAATTTATTAGAAAGAACAGGTACATTCCAATCTAACGGTAAAAATTCTTTTGTGTCATTTCCTGAAAACCAATACATCTGTTTTATCGATGAGCTAAAATGGTTTATGGATAGAAGTTTGGTTGAATTGGGCGTGTCTGAGGGCGGAAGTGGCTCTAGGTTTGTTTCTACTCACCCCGAGCAAGATTCCTTGTCTTTTGTTTCTAGAAAAGCCTCATACAGTTTAAAGGATTATATAATTAAAGCAGAAGAAGTGGATGAGGTACTAGTTGCCGATGCAGCTATTTATCCCGCTGATGGTTCTGTTACGGTGGAGACAGGAGCGATAATGAAAAGTTTTGAAGCTGCTTCTATTTTAGTTAATAGAGATAAACGCTACCACGAATTATTTGAAGCTGATGTGACTATTCATGGAAGTAAAAGCTATAGTGGTCGTGCCTCCGTAAATTATAAGGGTAGAGGTATTGATGAACAATTGATTCGCTTTGATTCCTTATATGTAGATAGTGTTTATCAATCGGTAGGTATTGGAACTATTAGCCTAGATAGAGGCTTTAAGTTTAATCCTCAATTCTCTTATAAAGGTTCTGTCAAGATGGAAGGTTCTATGAAAGAGTTTTATTACGACGGTGCTTTTCAAGTGCAACACGAATGTTACTTAGTCAAAGACGGTTGGGTTAAATTCAGCGATTACGTTGGGGTAGAGGACATACAGTTGCCGATAGGTGGAGAAGTACTTGATGAGAATGGCAAGAACTTGTATGTAGGTCCTATTATGTCAGAAGATAGAATTTATCCGGCTTTCCTTTCTTCACTAGAGCAAGAAACGGATTTGGTCATGATGCCTATTAATGGTTATTTATCTTATAATCCAGGACGTTCTATGTTTATAGTAGAAGATAAAACCGATTCTTTGGCAAGTAAATTTACGATGACCAACGAGGGCTGTATAATGAAAGGAGAGGGAGAGTTCAATTTAGGTCTTGATTTAGGACGAGTAGAGCTTTCTACTATTGGTAATTTCAATTACAATGCTGTAGAGAATACCTTCAAAACTAAGTGTATGTTATCCTTAGATTTTTATATGAGTAAAAACGCTATGGAATTTATGGGGCAAGATTTGTTTGACGACCCTATGGCTGATGAGTTAGAGATGAAAGAAAGTTTTTACATTCCTAATTTTAACAGAATTTTACAAAATGAGGATTTATCTTTTGAATACGAGATGTATGGACAGTTTGAAAAGTTACCATCTAAACTAAAGAAAACCCTTTATTTCTACGATGTTAATCTAGAGTGGGATCAAGAGAATTCAAGCATTATGTCTAAAAAGATGTTAGGCTTGGGTAATGTTAATGATTTCCAAATCAATAAGCTATATAAAGGAAGATTGGAGCTAAATAAAGATTATTCCGGTGACATCTTTAATGTCTATCTAGAAACAGATATTGGCGAGTGGTATTTCTTTACCTACTCTAATGAGGTATTACTCAGTCGTTCTTCTGTGGAAGATTACAACATAGGTATTTTGGAAGTGAAATCTCAACAAAAGAAGCTACCAGCTTCTATGGGTCAAGCCCAATACCAATACGATCTATCTTCAGAAACGGATGTTGATAACTTCAAAAAACGATTCTTTAGATAGTATTCAAACTTTGTATTTTTAGCAACCATGCTTACAGGCTCAAATATTGTTTTTCTAATTCTTTCTTATCTAATAGGTTCGGTACCTTTTAGCATAATAGCAGGTAAGCTATTGAAAGGTGTTGATGTCAGGGAATACGGTAGTGGTAATGCTGGAGCAACTAATACCTTTAGGGTACTTGGAAAAACTGCAGGAATACCAGTTTTACTTCTTGATGTCCTCAAAGGCTTCCTAGCCGTTAATTTGGTGTGGTACACTTCCTATGTACCATCTACTGAGATATACATTAACTTACAACTTACTTTTGGTATAGCTGCAGTTTTGGGGCATGTCTTTCCCATTTATGTGGGTTTTAGAGGGGGTAAGGGAGTAGCTACACTTTTAGGCTTTATGCTCGCTGTATTTCCAGAGGCAGCACTCATATCCATCGCCGTATTTGTTTTGACATTACTCTTTTCAAAATACGTCTCTTTGAGTTCTATTTTTGCGGGTTTACTCTTCCCGTTTGGAGTATATTATCTTTCAGAAACCCTAGTGCCTACTATGATGATATTTGCGGTATTTGTGCCTATATTACTCATTGCAACCCATCAAAGAAACATAGAACGCTTAGTGCGAGGTGATGAAAATAAGGTAAGTTTAAAGAAGAAGAAATAATTTCATTTTTTTGCCTTCATATTCAATTAGCTATTTATATTTGCAATCGTTTTGGACTCGTAGCATAACTGGATAGTGCACTAGATTACGGCTCTAGAGGTTGGGGGTTCGACTCCCTCCGAGTTCACCAAAGGTCTAAATTTAAATTTAGACCTTTTTTTATGCCTAATTTTTCCAAAAGCCTATTTGATTAAATAACTTTGAAAAATTGAAAAAACAAATTCTTAAAATAAGTAGTCTTATTATCTTTCCCCACAATTTTATCATCTTTAAGAAGTTGTTTTAGAATACCCATATTCTTAGTAGTTTTGCATTATGTATAAAATTATAATGTGTTTGTTTATTTCTGCAGTAGCTTTGGCACAAAATGTGACCGATCAGCAAGGTAGAAAACAAGGCAAGTGGTCACAAAATCATGACAACGGACAATTGCGCTATGAAGGGAGCTTTGAAGATGGTAATCCTTCAGGTATATTTTTGTACTACACAGAACGAGGTGTTCTCAAGGCCAATTTGGAGTATTTTAATGAGGGTGAATCGGCTTCGGCACGTTTGTATCATGCCAATGGTAAAGTACAAGCGGTAGGACTCTACCAAAATGAGCTGAAAGAACAATTGTGGAAGTACTATGATAACAGAGAAAAGCTTATTAGAGAGGAAAATTATAAAAACGGTATGCTAGAAGGTCAGACTACTTTATACTATACTGATGGAAATGTATTAGAAAAGAGTACCTATGTAGCAGATAAAAAAGATGGCAAGAGTTTGCAATACTATAGAAACGGACAATTAAAGCTAAGTGCAAACTATAAAGCCGACAAATTGGAGGGCAGTTACACCCTTTATAATTCGGCAGGTGTTAAAAAATACAGTGGTAATTACTTAAACGATATCAAAGATGGCATTTGGAAGTATTACAAAGACGATAAATCCTTTGATTATCAGATAGAATACATCAATGGCATATCACAAGGCAGACAAGATGGATAAGAAAGGAAAAGTATTAGTGGCGATGAGTGGTGGTATTGATAGTACCGTTACGGCTTTGTTGTTGCACGAGCAAGGTTATGAGGTGGTAGGTATTACTATGAAGACTTGGGACTATGTCAATTCAGGAGGCTCTAATAAAGAAACGGGCTGTTGCAGTTTAGATTCTATTAACGACGCTCGTCAGTTGGCAGTAGATTGCGGTTTTCCTCATATTATATTAGATATACGCGATGAGTTTGGCGATTACATCATTGATAATTTTGTGGACGAATACATTGCCGGTAGGACGCCTAACCCTTGTGTTTTGTGCAATACACACATTAAGTGGGAAGCCTTATTAAAACGTGCCGATCAATTGGGTTGCGAGTACATCGCTACAGGTCATTATGCCCAAGTCAGAAAAGAAAATGGACGTTATGTAGTATCCAAAGGTATAGACGAATGGAAAGATCAGTCTTACGTATTGTGGGGGCTTTCACAAGAATGTTTGAGCAGAACTATTTTCCCTATGGGACAATACCACAAAGAAGATATCAAGCAAATGGCTATTGATAGGGGTTATGAGGAATTGGCTACAAAACCTGAGAGTTACGAAATATGCTTTATTCCAGATAACGATTACAGAGGCTTTCTAAAGCGTAAAGTCGAAGGATTGGAAGAACAAGTCAAAGGGGGTAACTTCATCAATACAAAAGGGGAAGTCATAGGCACTCATGACGGTTATCCCTTTTATACCATTGGTCAGCGTAAATTGGGGGTTTCCTTCGGATTAGAGGCCTCTTATGTAATAGAGATAAAGCCAGAAACCAACGAGGTAGTAGTGGGTAGCAAAGAAGACCTCAATAAACAAGAGATGGTTGTTAAGGGTTTGAATTATATCAAGTACGATAGTATTCCTGATAATTTTGAAAGTTTAACCAAAGTACGCTATAAGCATCAAGGGGAACAATCGACCCTAACTAATATGGACAAGGAAATAAAAGTCTTGTTTCATAAAAAGGTAGAAGGTATAGCACCTGGTCAGTCTGCCGTTTTTTACGAGGGTAATGATGTTTTAGGAGGAGGCTTTATTGCTAAACAATGAGACTTTTAACGCTACTTATATTACTCCCTTTATTCAGTTTTTCACAAGATAGTCTATCTGTAAAACTGTGGATTGCTTTTGAAGACAAAGGCAGTTATACGCTTAGTGATTTTACCCCTACAGAATTGTTATCACCCCGAGCTATTGAACGTAGAGCAAAACAAAATATCCCTTTGCACTATTCGGATTTGCCCATACCTACGGACTACCTTTTAACCTTACAAGATTTGGGATTTACAATCCTCAACAAAAGCAAGTGGTTTAATGGTGTAACAGCCTTATATTCAGGTGTTAATGCAGACACCTTGCTGACTTTAGATTTTATTAAAGAAGTAGATTCTTTGCAATTATTTATAGATTTATCAGATGTCAGAAAAGCCTCAAAATTTGATGATATTGTTTTTGAAAACGATTATGGTCAGTCCAGAAATCAGATAGAAATGTTGTCAGGGGATAATCTGCACGAACAAGGCTATCAAGGTCAAGGAATACATATTGCTGTACTAGACGCTGGATTTAGAAAAACTGATGAGATAGATGCATTTACTCATCTATTTACCAATAATCAGATATTAGGTACTTGGGATTATGTCGATGGCGAATCTTCAGTTTATGAAGATAACTATCACGGTATGTCAGTACTATCTACTATGGCTGGATATTTGGAAAATGAATTTTTAGGGACAGCACCAAAAGCCAGTTATTGGTTGTTGCGTACCGAAGATGCATCTTCGGAAACACTTATTGAGGAATACAATTGGGCAGTAGCTTCCGAATTTGCCGATAGTATTGGGGTCGACATTATCAATTCTTCTCTAGGATATACCACTTTTGATATTGCATCTCAAGACCATAGTTATGCCGATATGGACGGAAAGACAACCGTCATTAGCAGAGCAGCTACTATGGCAAGTCGAAAGGGTATGATAGTATGTAATTCGGCGGGTAATTCGGGTAATAATTCGTGGTATTACATTGGTGCTCCTGCCGATGCTGATAGCATTTTGAGTGTAGGCTCTGTCAATGCTGATGGTATATCTTCATCCTTTTCTTCTTATGGTCCTTCTTCAGATGGTAGAGTCAAACCTACAGTTTCAGCACAAGGGGGTAATACTACTGTAATTACTTCCAATAATGTTATTGCTACTAGTAATGGAACTTCTTTCTCTTCGCCCATTATTGCAGGTATGACCGCTTGTTTGTGGCAAGCTCACTATCAAAAAAGTAATATGCAAATTATAGAGGCTATAACACAGAGTGCCCATTTGTACCAAACACCAGACAATCAAATGGGCTTTGGTATTCCCAATTATTCCCTAGCTAACGCCCTGTTGCTAGATATTGATGCCATTGATGAAGTGACTTTAGATATTTATCCTAATCCAGTGTCTTCAAATGCTAAGGCATACCTTTATACTGCCAATCATACAGATATCTCATACCGTTTAGTAGATGTAGCAGGTAGAGAGATTTTACAAGGAAAAAACGATTGGTCCTATGCTTTGATTCCTATAGAAATTCCAGCTTTGCCATCAGGAATATATATCCTTGAAGCTACCATAGGGGATAAGGTTCTTGTAGAACGACTCAATGTAGTAGATTAGGATTTTTACCTCACTTTGACTTCAAACATTTTTTGCGTACCAATAAAGCCTTTTATGATATCGCCATTATTCACTTGTCCAACACCAGCAGGAGTGCCTGTATAAATAAGATCTCCAATTTTTAGGGTGTAAAATTGTGAGATATAGGCTATGATTTTGTCGAAATTAAAGAGCATATCTTTAGAATTACCTACTTGTACTGTATCACCGTTCTTTTCTAGTGTGAAATCGATGTTATTTAGGTCTAATTCTTCTTTAGGAATAAAGCTACGGCTGATTACAGCCGAACCGTCAAAACCTTTGGCTTTTTCCCAAGGTAAGCCTTTGGCTTTAACTTCTTCTTGAACATCTCTAGCAGTAAAATCTATACCTAATCCAATTTCTTGATAATATTTATGAGCAAAGCCTTCTTCGATGTGTTTGCCTAGTCGATTGATTTTAATGACCAATTCTACTTCATAATGCACATTGCTAGTGAAATCTGGAATGAAAAAGGGGTGGCCTTTTGGTGAAATAGCAGTATCTGGTTTAAGAAAAAATA
>CAXFLH010000057.1:0-9484 GCA_964003875.1 uncultured Flavobacteriales bacterium
TAATCCTTTTAAAATAGATTGATGAAAGCCCCGAGCAGTAATGTTCGGGGCTTTTCATTATGTTTAATTTTGACTTTTATATTAGATTATTTAGCTATGTTTGTGTAAATTTTACAATTAGCAAACTCCGTGTTCCAAAAAGTAATTTTTTTTCTTTCACTTTTTAGTTGTTCATTATCTGCTTTTGCACAAACATTTATTGAGACTAAGCCAGAGGTTTACAAAAAATTAAACATTTCAGGCTCTTACAGATTTTTTGTGCAGCATAGGCATTTTGTCAACTCTTACATTACTGGAGTTAATGGACTTGACACGGCTCAATTGGTTAAAAAGTCTATTCTTATTGGTGATGCCACACAACTTCCAGAGTTAACACTGAATATTAGTGCTAACCCAAGTAATAATGTATCCTTTGGAACAGATTTAACTTTTTGGAACCAAAAGACAGGTAACTTTGATTATTTTCGAGGGCTCAATTTGGGAATCAATTTATATGGTTCTTTTAAAACACCAATTGGAAATTATAACATTAAAACCGGGGGTATTCATTGGCTTAGGTTAAGTCGATTTACTATGAAAACAGCTGAAGGCTTTAATAGATACACGCTATTTGACCGCAATCCTTGGGACCCTCAATACTTTATTTTTAGTCAGCGCTACTCGGATTATTATAAAAGAGGAAGTGTTCAGCAAGATGTACGTTGGGGAAATAAAGCCTTTCAAGGATTTGCAGTTGATGGTGGCGAATTGCCATACGGTCTTAATTTTACTTTTTTATATGGCAAAGCAGAATCAAGCGGGGCACAATTAAGTGAAGTCGATAATAATACTTATCAGCAGTCTATACAGTTTTTAAACACTCAATTTTATTCATCATTATTACCTTCTTATGTTTTAGGAGGTCGTTTAACAAAGACCTTAGACGTAGGTGATGTAAGTCTTAATTCGATAAACGGTTATTCTTATTTAGATTCTACAAGTACAAGTATGAATCGCTACGAGTTTCATTCATTAGACTATTTATTAAAGGGCAAGGAATACACTTTTGTAGGAGAATTAGGGCTTTCTAAGTTTAATGATTTAGATTATGACTTTGCTTTAGCGACTAAGATTAAGACAAGTAAGAAACTCACCATTTTACCTTTTGACGTTGAGTATTTTTACATCGGTACAAATGTTTACAACAACAATTCGGAAATTGTGAACACATCAGTAGAAGATTCACAACCAGACGACCCCGAACAAGGACGTGTATTAGTACAAACAGGAAGTGCATTATTAGGCGTTGGTAGCTTAGCAAATAATAGAACAGGTCTTTCAATAAATACTGAGTTTGAAGTCAAAAAACTAAAAGTAAGTTTTGGGCAAACGGTTTCTAAAGAGTTAGAACGTATCAATTCTAAACTTACCTATGGACGTAAAGTTAATTCCTTAACACTTTCAGAGTTTTATCGCTGGGAATACCCTTCAGGCGTTGGGCCTTACGGCAGATTAAATAAAGTATATAGAGGAGTTTATGAAACGGTAAATCTTGACAACATTAAAGAAGGAGAGATTAAGGACGACAAATACTTTAACAGTTTTGAATTACAAGCCAAGTATGAATATAAGTTTAAAAAACTTAATTCTTATTGTTTTTATTTAGGCTCATTCAGTTCGGCTCAAACTATGTTTTCTCCGTTTGTAGTACTTACTGAAGATGCTTATATCCGTCAATATGTTCACGAGTTTGAAAATTACCTTTCATTGAGTTCAAGAACAATTCTTACTAGCTATTTAGGTATAGAAAGAGTTATCGGCAATTATGAGACAGATATTAATTACAACACATTTATGCCTCGATTTCAAACATCTGTAGGTGTAGGATTAGGTGTAGATTATAATTTATCAAGAAATACAGCATTGTACTTACGTCATCGTTATTTTTCTTTTGAAGATAGAAACTTTGAATTAGACAATAACAACGGGCATGAGACAACGCTAGAATTAAAAGTTACTTTTTAAAACATAGAATATGAGATTAATCGCAATATGTTTTTTCGTTTTTACAGCCATTACAACAATGGCGCAAGAGAGAGTTAAAAAGATTGAATTTTATGGGGCTGCCAAAACTAATATTTTACATCAGGGTTTTGATGTAGATGGGGACACTATGAATGTATCAAAGGCTAACTATGGTCACTCTTTAATTGACTTAGGAATTTTGGTACGACCCAGTGCTAATACTGAAATCGCTACTGAATTTAGACTAAGAAATGAGCTTGGTGGATTTTGGGGAGGTGCTGT
Source organism: uncultured Flavobacteriales bacterium (assembly GCA_964003875.1). GTDB lineage: Bacteria > Bacteroidota > Bacteroidia > Flavobacteriales > UBA7312 > UBA8444. The sequence goes on from CAXFLH010000057.1 coordinate 2,287, forward strand.
AACTTATGGGATAAGAAAACTTACTCTTAAAGGGGTTGTAAACGACGCTATTCGCTACAAGATTGGTGATATAGATTTAGAAATGACACCCTATACTTTGTACAACAACAACTATCAAGACGTAGTTAACGAAGCCACAGTTTTTCAAATGGCTAGAGAAGTGATAGATTATGAAAACTATTTTAGTGGAAATGCTTGGAGACAACAAGGCGTCCAATCTTCTTATGGATTTTATCTAAATAATGAAACCTTTAAGTCTATTGATGTCAATTTATTTTCAACAAGAAACAGTACTGCCGATCCTTCTTCAGCGTCTCCTGAACGTTTGTTCTCGGGGGGGCAAATAAGCTTGAATACCTCATACGGTTTAATAACCTTCCATTCGGCTAATTTGTTTGATTTGAAAAATACAGTTAACGACATGAACTTATATTATAATTCGGTCAATACTGTTTCGGCTAACATCAGTTTAGCTGACTTTCCAAAATTTAGTTTGAACTATGAAGGCGGTACTTCCAAGGCTAACTATGATGATATTGTTGAAGAAGAAACGGTAACTATACAAGACTACTTTTGGAATTTAGGCCTAAGTTATTCTCCTAGCAATAAAATAAGATTAAGTGTAAATGGGATAAATACAGGCCCTCAATTCCGTTCACCGGCGGCTCAAAATATTCGTTTAGGTTATTCGTCTAGTAGCAATGTGTTCCCAACTATTGGCAATAATCTTGCCGTTAGAAATATGGGCTTAGTGGATTATTTATACAACGATGTTTTTTATTACAAAACCTTCGATAGTCAATTGGATTTGTACAACCCTGCCTTCAGTAACGCTTTGCCTTACGGATTGGCAACACCTAACAGAAAAGGCTTTTCAGTAAGTTTAGATGAGTTGGCCATAAAAGAACAGCTTAATCTATCTTCGGAGATTCACATGATGTCTGAAATAATAGGCACAGGAACAACACAGCTAAAATCATTTATGAAGTTTGTAGCTAAAGCGAATTACGATTATAAAAAATGGTCGGCAAATGCAGGCTTAGCTTACGAGTCTACATCAAGAGACGGTCAAGTCTACGAAAAGATAGAGCTAAGTTCGATGCTCTTTGATTTAGGGGTTGATTTTGATTTAACAGACCAACTATCTATTCTTTTCGGAACAAAGTATCATTTAGCTGATGGGAATGAATTATTAGCAGTTTACGATTCGTATAATAACCCTTTATATTTTGACCCAATTAGCTATAAAGAGCAGAAACAAATGTTAAACTCAATAGGATTAATGGTTAATTTTAGCGAACGCTCTAAACTGACAGCTTCGTTAAGCTCTTTCTCGCAAAAAGCGGAGCAAGTGTACACCATTAATCAACTTCAACTATTGTATAGATTAAATTTTTAAGAGATGAAAAATTATTTTTTAATACTAATCATTGCGATTTCTTTTCTCTCATGTCAAAGAGAAAACCTAGAGTTTTTAGGAGGCAGTCTTAACGATCAGTTCGGTGAATTAGTCGTTTTAGAGCCTTTTAAATCAAATACGGCAAACTTTAACTTTTCAATAGTTTCGCCTCGTTTTTTTGAAGCGCAATGGTCAAAAAATTTAAATTGGAGCTTGTCTGTTAGAGCAACACAAACTGGTGCAACAAAAACATTTACAGGATATTCAAATAAACTTGATATCGATAACGCGTCTTGGGACGGCTCAGCTGATGACTTCCCCTCATTTATGAAAGATGACGTATGTCAAGCTACGCTTACCCTTTCAGATTCTGACACTATCATAGAGTTAACAACGACGGTTAATGTGAGTGAAATTAAGAATCCTCAAGAGGGCTTAAAAGTGGTTGCCGATTTTGAAGATGGCTTACCCGTTAACTCATTACCTTTTGTTCAGCCAGGAGCAGAGCTAACGGTTACAGAAAATTCAGCAGCTGTAGGCTCTAACTACTTACATTTAGGCGGTTATGTCCCTTATGATTATCTCTTAACATCTATTAAAATTCCTGTACAGGATATGGATATTTTTTCTGCCACATCACCCTTATTACTTTACTTTAATATGGCTACTATTGGTGGAATTCTAGGCGAAGTCCCTGCTAATCAATTCATTAAAATTATCATTCGAGAAGATGATGGCTCAAACCTATCTAATGGAGAAAAGTACAGTATGGAGATAAATCCTGTAAATTGGGACACTTGGCAGCTATTTACTTTACCATACTCGGACTTTGTTCTTGAGTCGGCTCCGGTAAATAATCTGAGAGAGCCTGGTAAAATTAATCAGATTGAAATTATGTGTTTATCCTGTCCGGCAGAGTCAGCTCCTGACGGACCGACCTGTCCACAAAACACAGACCTTATCGTAAAAACAGATATTGATTTTATTGCATTTACAGAAAATGAAAGTTATAAACCTTAATCTCATATTAGTTTTATTGTTTTTTACTGCATGCTTGGAGTTTAAACCAATTGCAGTATATGATATAGAACCCGAGCAAGATAATTCTCAACAAGAAAAAGTTTTTTTTGATGAGTCTTTAGGTTTATTATGGCAAGAACTTAAGGATTGTGCCGAGTTCAAAGTAGTAAAAGAAGACGGTAATAACGTCATTCGATTAGATTGGAATAAAGTCAATTGCGATTGGGTAGGTTTTGGTAATAGTTGGTCTAATTTCGTGGCTGACGATATCAGTGAATTAATCCATAATTCAGCGATTTCTTTTCGTGTCAAAGCTGTAGAGACTGAGCAAAGGTCAATACCCTTTGTTATTGGACTAGAAGACTATGGCGGGGGCAATTCCTATGTATTTTCTGATTTCAATGCCTTCGCCAATAAGTTGAGTATTACTGCCGATAAATGGACGACACTCTATATTCCTTTATCTAGATATAACTTTTCTTATCAAGGTGTTGACCCCACTAATATCAAGCAAATGATTATTCAGTTAGAAGGTGCTGGGAAAGTTTTTCTTGATGACATTAAGGTTGTTCCATTTACAAAAGAGGACTACAATCAAATGTTAGCCGATGTCGAAGAGATGAGACCAAAAGGCAATCCTAATCAACTTATCTATCCCTCTAATTTTCAAGAGTTAGCTTGGAATATTGGTGTTAACGATTGCCATTCTCTAATGGAAAAAGATAAGCAAATTCACTGGCAGTGGAATTCTTGTGATTTCTACAACCGATGGGGTTTCAATTGGAACAATTGGTATGCCTTTAATTTGCGAGGAATTGCAGATAAAACAGCTTTACAAATCGAATTATCTTCTGATTTTGCACCATTTAAGATTGTATTGGAAGATTATACCGGTAAAAGTTCAGAGGTATTTGCTAAAAGCTACACCATTTACAATCAGAATGATTCTGTATCGACTTTAAACATTCCTCTTACCGACTTTAAATTAATAGAAAAGCAATTTACTTTAGACCGAATGAAGCAATTTACATTTGTCGGTAATGAAAACGGCGGTTCAATGGTTATTTACGAAATGAAGTTAGTTAAACAATGAAGTATTTAAGTTATATATCTTTAGCAATATTATTGTGGTCGTGTGAACAAACAGTTTATGATAATCCTGAATATACTTTAGTTTTTGAAGATAACTTCCGTTCTGAAAGCATTGATGAGTCCAAGTGGAATTTTGAAATAGGAACAGGCTGTCAGTATGGTCCTAACCTTAACGGTTGGGGAAATTTTGAAGACCAATACTATAAAAAGGAAAACGCCTCAATTGTTGACAATGACTTTTTGCAAATAGAGGCTAAAGAAGAAAACGTTTTATATTCCGATGCTTGTGGTTTTAATCAAACAAAAAATTACACCTCTGCTAGACTCAATACCAAGAATAAATTTGATTTTACATACGGTAAAGTTGAGGCCTCTATCAAGTTTGATAAAGCAATCGGCTTGTGGCATGCCTTTTGGATGTTACCGAGTTTTCCACAAGAAACATGGCCTTATTCAGGAGAGATTGATATTTTAGAATTTGCTAATAGAGAAGGGGAATACTTTTATGCGGGCACAATGCATCATACGGGACCACTCATTGGAACGAATTTTCCCTATCCAAATGAAAACTACTTTAACTCCTTTCATGTCTATTCAATAGAATGGGATTTATCTACAATAAAGTGGTATGTAGATGATGTCTTAATTCAAAATGTGGTTAGAACAAGTAGCAGTGTTCTTGACGACAATTGGCCTTTTGACAAAGAGTTTCATTTAATTCTAAATACAGCCGTTGGAGGCACATTAGGCGGACCACCAAATCTAGCTGACCAATCCCAATTTATGTTGGTAGACTACGTTAGAGTATATCAAAAAATAAGCAACTAATGAGATATTTATTTATTTTCATATTCATTCATTCCATCGCATTGGCTCAAGTTGTGCCTGTAGAGATTGTGAAATCTGACAAGGGATACGAATTACTTAGAGAGGGTAAGCCCTATTACATCAAAGGAGTCGGGGGCTTAGAATATTTAGAGAAAGCTAAAGAATATGGTGCTAATTCGTTTAGAACATGGTCTACTGAAAATGCTAAGATTTATTTAGACAAAGCACAAGAGCTAGGCATGACTGTATGTTTAGGTTTTTGGGCTCAACACGAAAGACACGGTTTTGATTGGAGTAATGAGGTGGCTGTTAAACTTCAGCTTGAAAGCTTTGCCAAAGTAGTAGATGAAGTTAAAGATCACCCAGCTTTACTGATGTGGGCAGTAGGCAATGAGGTGGACTTGTTCTATTCCAATTTCGACGTTTGGAAGCACATCAATGACATTGCTCTAATGATTAAATCTAAAGACCCTCACCATCCTGTAACAACTGTAACTGCTGGTTTGGATGTGGCTGAGGTTAAGCTCATACAAAAATATGCTCCTGATTTAGATTTGTTAGGGGTTAATACCTACGGTGGATTGGACTTTGCCATAGAGTCTTTACCATACTATGGTTGGGACAAGCCTTATATCATTACTGAGTGGGGGCCTAACGGTCACTGGGAGTCACCAACAACAGATTGGGGCATACCTATAGAGCAAACAAGTACAGAAAAAGCTAAATCATATCGAGAACGTTATGAAATGATATTTGCAGACTCTACGAATTGTTTTGGTTCTTATGTTTTTCTTTGGGGCTTTAAGCAAGAAACCACATCTTCATGGTATGGGCTTTTCCTAAAAGACGGCACACAGACTAGTGTGATGGACGTTTTGATAGAGAAGTGGTCAGGTAAAAAACCTACTAACCTTGCGCCAGACATCAATGCCTTTACAATAAATTCTTTAGATGTTTACCAAAACGTTAAAGTAGATAAGCGTAGTATTATGGAAGTTAATATTGACGCTTTTGACCCTAATGATGATAAGCTTTCTTATCACATAGAAATAGTGCCTGAAAGTACTGACACAAAAGCAGGTGGTGATTTCGAAAAAGCACCTACGGCTGTATTTCAAAAAGTATTTTCAAACGCTAAATTTAAGGTCAAAGCGCCTTCAAAAAGCGGTAAGTACCGTTTGTTTGTTGTCATTAAAGATGGAGAAAAAGGGGCGACTGCTAATATTCCATTTCTAGTAAATTAATAAGTCAATAAGTTCAGCATAAAAAGTTTCTACAACAAGCTGATTTAAATGATTTGGGTCGTAAAAAGTGTAAACTATCGTCTAATTTGATTAATGAATTGAAATTGTAATACTAAAAAAAGCCTAGAAAGCCGAGATTGACAATGATACTAAGCCATAACAACCCCCTTCGTTTCTTTTGACTTTTTTCATCTTTAGATAAAGACAAGCCTACGCTATAATCTTCTATTGTGCTTATGACAATGAGAGAAAGAAAGCTCCAATCCCAACAACTATAAAAATAATAACTAGCTAGAAGAAGTATGATATTTTGAGTTTTTATCGACTTATGGAACAATCAATACAGGCTAATAATATGGAGTAAAAAACGTAAAATCTAAAGAGTTGAATAATATCTTAATTATAAGGACATAAACATACACACTAAATCTCAAACTAACAATATACATAAAAAAGCCCCGAGTAAAAATTGCTCGGGGCTTTCATTAATTTATTATAAAAAAATTATTGAAGAATAATTTTTTTGTTGACACCACCTGTAGAAGTAGTTATTTCTAAGAAATAAACTCCTTTAGGTTGAGTATTCATGTCAATCACTTGCGTGTACTGACCAACAAACTCTGTTAACTCTTCAGTAAATACTTCCTCGCCAATCATGTTCACAACTTTAACTGTCATCGTTTGTTCTTCCTCTGTAGTAAAGGTGACATTAAAGATATCTCTTGATGGGTTAGGATATACATCCAGGTTAGCCACAGAACTATTCTCTAATCTTGCTCCACCTAATGTGTATTCAACAGGCTGAGAAAAGATAGTAGCCCAAGAAGTACCGTTAGTACCACAAGCACCACGTATTCTCCAAGAGTAATCCCCTGCTGTCAAACCAAACTTAGTTTTTGAAGTTAATGAACCTGCTAGGTTGTTCCACGCCCATACTTGACCTGTAGTAACATTAGTTAACTCTAGGAAGTAGTGATCTGGCTGCCCACTCTGCGGCGTACTCCAAGACATCGTAATGGCTGTTTGTGCACCATTAGCACTAGTCGATAAGTTAGTTGGCATCTTATCACAAGGTGCCTGTGTCGAGAATGTGGAGAAATCGCCCCAACCTGAATGATATTGTGGGTCTGAGTCGCCATTAGTATCAACATTACCCGTACACCATGCTTTAGTGTGCCATTCATAGTCTGTGCTTGGCTCAAAGTTTCCTTTTAAAACGCTAATACTACCATCGGCAGCTCCGTTAACATAACGGAAAGAGTTTGTACCTACTATACGCATCTTACCTTTAGACTGCCATACTCCCCAAGATGCATCTGGTGCATCAGCACTTAAAGTAGCCCATACAGCTTCTGTAGAAGCCGATAAGTTTTCTAAGTTAGCACAAGCATCTAGCGTTGTGTATTGTGAACTTGTCGACCAAGGAGATTGACAGTTGGTAGAACCATCTTCATTCAATACTCTAGCTCTAATGTTCCACTCATAAGTAGTGGCTGGTTCCATAAAGTAACGTGTTCTACTAGTTCCTGAAAATGCATTAGAATTAACAGGACCAGCAGACATTACTGTCCACGAAGAAGTCCCTAATTCACGATAACGAATCATATAATGTGAT
>CAXFLH010000058.1:0-9428 GCA_964003875.1 uncultured Flavobacteriales bacterium
TTACATAAAAGGCATTACCAGTAGAAGACATACCAACAAATTCAACCCCCATTTTATCTGCTTTTTCAATGGTATCAGCAAAATTTTTAAGCACAACCTCAACACTACATTTTATAAAATCATATTTTTCTTCATTAAATTTTCTACCACCTATCAAATCATCGCTTAAAAAAATTGCCCACTCACCGTAATCAAGTGTTTTTAAAGCATAGTTAAAATTATTTTGTATGCCAGTTGGTAAATTAGTTTCGATTATAGTAGCTTTTTTTGAAATATTTTTAAATTTGTCTGCATTGTTGTGGCATAGTATTGTATGCTCAAAATCAAGCATTTTAGATGTTGTATTATTTTCGTATCGATCATAATACATTAAAAAGGTTTTATAATTCATTTTTATACATTTTTATTAAATATAAAATAAGCTGAGTATTATCTTCAAGCTCTTCCTTTTCTCTTATTTCTATAAGATCTTTTATTGTTTTTTCATATTCATCAGAGTTAAAATACAAGGTAATCTGTTTTATTTTGGCATTTATATATGTATCAAGTTCGTGGTCAAATATGTCTTTGTCAATGTCTGGCTCTTTGTCCTCATCAAAATAAATCTTTGGCAAATCCAAGCCCCATTCTGATAGCTCTTTAATCTCCCATTCATTTGCCAATATATCCCAGTCCCATTCTCCAAAGCTGCTGTTATCTTTAATAACAAATTCTTCCTGCTGTTTTTCACTCAAATTGTTTGCCTGTACTATATAAACCTCTTGTAGTCCGGCATCTACAGAAGCCCTGTATCGCATATTACCACCTAATATTATATTGTTTTCATTTACAACGATCGGTCTTAATTTAAGCATCTCTGGAAAATCCTTTATACTTTTTACTAATTTTTCAAACTTGTAATCTTTTATCACCCTTGGGTTTTTAGGGTTAAGTTTTACTTCTGATATGTTTACTTTTTTTATCATAACGTTCCTCTTATTGTGTAGCTATCTATATCTACATTATCTACAAAAAATTGCTTATACCTTGCAATTGCTTCATAGGTTTTTTGTTTACCACTTAAATAAAATTCCTCACTGCAATCAATGATGCCTATATCAAGTGAACCTTTGTCTATAACTAAAAATACAAAATTTTTATAATTAATTCCGAAAATCGTAGAATAGATAAATACCTGTACATCGTAATTAAGTTTATATGGGCTGCCGGTTACATACTTTTTCTTAGGGTCCCATAGATCTATATCCATCGTTGTTTTTAAATCTACAATACGATTACCACATAATACATCTGCCTTACCACGAAAAGGGATGCCCTCAATAATTCCGATACTTGGCACCTCATAATCACATTTTGTTAGCAATCTTAATGCTTGTTCGTTTTTAAATATTGCATCTTGCAGTCGTTCTGTTTCAGATCTTTCCTTTGCTGTAAATATTAAATCTTTGCCTTGGGCAGCTTCTCTAAACTTTTTTGTGTTTCTGCTTTGAACATCTACAAATATTTGCTTTGAAAATTTTTCTGGCTCTAATACTGCACAATGCAATAACCATCCGGTTTTCATAGCCGATGTCATAGGCTGTGCATAATCTGTAATATACTTATATCTTTTTGGGCTTTTTAATAAATGTTTTATTGATGAACTACTTAGGGCAGCTTTGCCTAAATATCCATAATAAAATTCATCATTTGTCATTTGTTTTACCAAATCGCTCACTTCCCAAGTTTTTGAATCGAGCAGCGTAATGTTTTTCATCTAATTTTTCTTTTAATTGTTCTACTTGTTTTTGAAGTTTAATAGTTTCAGACCTGTATTTTTCCTGTAAAATTAAATTTTCTGCCTGTAGGCTGTTAGTATAAAAATGCATTTCCCATATTAAACTACACTTATTTAGGTTTTCTTTTGTTCGGTTTTTTTGATATTCTTTTATAAGGGTTTCGGCAAGGTAAGTAGTTTTTGCCTGATACATTTGAAATTGATAATTCATAATAGAGATTTTAAAATTTCATCACAAAGCTGTTCGGGAACAATGCTTCTTAAATAATTATTTTTTAATCCTTGAGTTCCTGTTCTTGATCCTCTTGGTGCTGCTTCGTGACAGGGCATACCATTTTTACACATTTTTTTAGGTACCCATTTTGCATTATTTGTCCAAATATCTGTGGGCTTCATTCTTTTGTCCCCATATTGACAATAAGTAACAGTATTTCTAATTCCTATATTTTGCATAAAATCCATTTTTCTTAACATACCTCTTGGATTTTCTATAAACCAATATTTAGGCTTTAAAATTTTTATTATTTGTAAAGTTTTTTTTACCATATTATCACTTTTAATTGCAAAATCTGATAAAGGTTTATTTTTTGGTCTATGATGAGATATAGCAGCTATACTATATGATGTACAAGGGGGACTTGCCCAAATAATATCAGGACTAAAAGGTATTTTATTCAAATTAAAATCCATAATATCAGTAACGTAGTCAATATTTGGAAAAGGTTTGTGATCGGTTGTAAAGGTTTTGTAGCCTAATTTTTCAGCTCTTTTACTAAAACTTCTTGAGCCTGCAAATAATTCAAGTACATTCATATTTATTTATTTATATAAAAATAAAAAAAATATTTTACTTATTGCGATCTCTCCAATATGAATAACAAACAGCAAGGCGTTGATCTCGGTCTGGATATTTGTTTTCCATTTCCGAATCAGCAACACATCTGATTATATATTCACTTTGTTTTTCTTGTTTTCTTGGTTTAGGCATCGTTTAAATTTTTTATAATAGCATCACGCTCGTTAATTAAATAACAATCTTTTAAAACTTTTTTACTTTTCCAAAGTGTTGTTTCCGGACACCAAAGCTTTACAATTTTTGTAGGGTTTAATTTATTTAACCAAAACATATAGTTAGCCTTTGGATCGTTCACAAAATATAGCTTGACAATATTCTCATCCATTGCCATTAATTTATCATACTTATATTTTTCAAGTAATTTTTCTTCATAGTAATCGTTTCTGAATTTCATTTCAATAACACACTCGTAGCCCTTGGGTGTTAATCCTCTTGCATCGTAATGCTCAAATTCATTCTTGCTCCATACAAGCTCCCAACCATCAAGGTTTAATAAGGCTACCACAACCCTTTCCCATTTATGTATATCTTTTATTGTAGACATTCATCAACTTCTCTAATCCATTGCTTAATTTGATTTTTATTACAAGTGCAGAAGTTGATCTCGTAATATTTGTGGTTTTTATATTTGGCGTGTAACTCACAAATAAGTTTAAATTCTTCTTGTTCAAGGCTTGGTTTATATGCCTCCATTTTTTTTTTGGCTTCCTGCCATCGCTGTATGTCTAAAGCTCTATCTTGTTCCATTTTTTTCTACGCTCATCGCACCCACAATCTTTTCCAAGTAATTTACTTATTTTTTTTGTAAGCCAATGTATGCCGGTGTAATATGTTATGTTATATACTAAATCTCCTAACTTCATATTATTTCTTTTAAAATTTTTTTTACTTTGTTATACGTTCTGTAAAGGCTGTAATAACTGATTTTACTTTTTTCTGATAATTCTTTAATACTTGTGCCACCCTCAATAATCCTATACACTTGGCTATCGTACCAAAACATTTCGTCTAATTTTTTATTTACCTTATTATATTTTTCTTGTATATCTTCCTCAATCCTGTTGTACCTTTTGATCTGATTTAGATAATCATCTATATTAATAACATTTACTTTGCCTTTTTTTATTTGTAAATTTATTGTCATATGCCGAAGCATCTGATAAATGTAAAAGTAATTTATATCATCATCGTAACTAAGGTCTTTGCCTTGTCGAATATATTTTAGCACACGGACATACATCTCCTGTACCAAATCTTCTGCGTAATCTTTTATGCCAAATGATCTTACAATATTAATCCAGTCCTGATGTCGGTCGGTTAGTTTGTTTTCTATACTCAAAAAGGTGCCTTAATCTGTTCAACTAAAGCTAAATTTAGAGTTTTTTTTCCATTTACCAAAAAGCCCACATTATTCTTAATGCTTTTTAGCATAATCGGACTGTCAATAGGCGTAGGTCTGCCACCGGTATCGTTGTCTTTTACCTTTCTTATATGTATGTAATTATTCATCCAGTCTGTTGGATGCTGTGTATATCTATGAACTACAATAAAATCATCAGCACGATTCACAAACTTACCTCCACCCTCAACATCTGAAGCTAATGGTGGTATTGGATGCCCTGCATATTCGTGTTGTAATGGGTGTTTAATTCTTAAGGCATTTGTGGCAGCGTGTGTTGTTAGCCATATGCTTATATTATTTGTTTTGCAAAATAATCTCATCTGACTTGTCGCTTCATAATCATACTCGTGTCCGTTTAATCCATCCAATAAATCACGATCTTTCATTAAGCTGTTATACGGATCAATTAAAAAGCCTTGATAATCCCACGCCTGTTTTACGGCTTCTGCAAATTTTAATAACTGCCGGTATGTGTATAATTCACTTGTATCAACAAATTTAAAATGATCAAACACAAACTTACAATGAGTGTCAAATCTTTCAGTAGATATTTTATTGATAGGTTTTTCTTCTAAAAATTCTACAAGTTTTTTTATAATTGTGTGAGGATCGTTTTCGCTACTAAATACAAGCCATTTGATTTTATGCTTAATAGAATAAAGCAGCATTAAAAATAAGGTTACTGTTGTTTTTCCAACGTTGGCGTGTCCAAGTATTAAATTAAAATTGCCGGACTTGAATCTAAAATATTCATCAATCTCCGGCAAATCTAACTTAAAGCCCTCGGTAATCTCACCCTTTCTAATTTTTATTAGCTTGTCAATTTCATCATCATAATTAATTAACATTCAGCAAATATAATTAAAAAGGTAAATCATCACGATCTGGGCTATGATCAGCAGCTTTTACTTCTTCTGCTTTTTGTACTTCCGGCTTTTTATCTAATTCTTTAAAATACCATTTATCTTTTTTTGATAGCTTCATTTCAAATTTAACATAGTCTTCATCTTCAAATTCTTCTTTTAGTTTTTCGTACTGCTTTTCCCAATCTTCCTTTTTTAATTTTATCTGATAAAGCCAATCTTTATACTGATCAGCATAAATACCTTGTACAAACTTAATTTCTTTATTTTTCGTAGACATATTCTTCAAATTTTTTCGCTGTTTGTATTATTAATTTTAAATCTTGCTCGTAGTTGTCAAGATCAATTGCTCCGTGTAAATCAGTTGCCCTATTTAAACAACTGAGCCTGTTAATGTATTTTTGTTTTACTACATCCGAAACATAATTACTTTCCGGTTTTACATACTTTGCTTGAATTGGATCGGCACCAACGTGTTGGTTAAGTTTTTTTGTTTTGCTAATACTTTTTTTATGCTGATCGTATTCATATTCAATTTCATCACCTACTTTAAATGTTAAATTTATTGGGTGCTTGTATTTTACATTTTGCAAATCTGCAAAGTCAATTGTGAATTCAGCCATTTCAACTGTTTGCCCTTCTTGGTTTTTATACTTCCAAGTTGAGTTTTCTACTATTCTTGTTACTTTTCCTGTTTTTTTCATAAAGCTAATATAATTATTTTTTGCTGTTATAATATTCACTTACTTCAACCTTATCTTTTATTTCTTGTTCTTCGGTTGCAGCGTACAGCTTGTTTTTGTTTATTAAAATTCTTACTTTAATTTCTAAATCAGTAATCTGATTCTCAAGGTTATTAACCTCTTTTCTTAAATGGTTGTTATCATCTCTAAGGGTTTTTTTATCCTTTTCAAGCTGATCTATTTTTGCTAATAAAAAGTCCATTATCCGTAATAACATCTATCGGAACAATAGCCCTCCGATTTTATAGGCTTACCACACTCTTTACATTCGTGGGGGTGGGTGTTTTCCCAAGGATCTGGTAGGTTTACCATATGATTCATTTCCATATCTTAATTTTTAAGTAAATTATTTTTTTGTAAAAGATCAATAGTTAAATTAATAATTAAGCTATAGGCTCCAATGCTGTTTCCGTTCTTTCCTGTGTCTATAATTTGTGTAATATTATCATTAACAACATCAATCTTTATTTTTTCTATTAATTCTTTTGTTGTAATTAAATTTGGCTTTGCCATATTAATAAAAATTAGGGGTTAATAATCTTACGACATACTTGTCGCTACCTGATAATCTATTTAACCACTCTTCACTACATTCTGATAAGTGGTTGCCGTGTAATAAGTCAGGTTTGCCATTATCCATTGCTGGATATACGTTGCCCTCAATATCAATAAAGGAAGCAACAGATGAAAGATAAATTGTATTAGTCATATTTATATTTATTTAACATAAAATTAAATAAAATAAATCGAACTTCAAAATAAAAGGGCAACAAACCAATGCCACCCTTTTAAATAAATAAATATAAATAAAATCCCTCTAAGAAGTGAGGGATGCGTTAAGTCTCGTAAATTCTTCAATCATTTCTTGAAAATCAAAATTATTAAATTTTTTCGTTTTTTTGGCTAATAAATACAAGTTTTCTGCTTTATTTTCGCCATACTGCATATTTAACTTAAGTCCGAACTTATATTGCTCACCACCCTTAAACATATTACAACCCACACATTGCACTTGGCAGTTGTCTTTGTCCCATCTTGTAGAGTAAAATTTACGGCTTTGAAAATGTCCGCACTGCATTTTTTTCCAATGATCTTTTTTGCCACAGGTAAAGCATTCAACAGTTCCTTTATGGTCTGCTGTTCTTCTTCTTATATACTCGCTGAATACTGTGTCAAGTTTTTTAATTAACTTTTTTCTTGGACTATTCTTCATTTGCTTTTAACAGAAATGCACCTAAATATAAGTCAATTGTTTTAATTGCTCTATAAATATATCGGCTATTTATTTCAGCCTTTTGTCGATCTGTTTTGCTTGATTCAGTTCCTAAATTACAGTATTGATCAGCGTTGATAAAAAGTAACCTATCGATCTTTTCTTCTTTCGATACAGTTTTGTAGTTTAATATTTTGTCAACTTGTTCTCTGATATTCATATCAATGTCTATGTTTTTATTCATTTATTAGGAAAATTAAAAAAAATTATTATTTTTTCTAATACAAGTACTGATATTATATAAGTACTTATATTATAACTATACTTATACTTATACCTATCTACCTTGTCCTTTATACCTCTTTTTATAGTTTTTACTTGTTTTAACCTTGCTCATACGCGTTTTAGCGTGAACTCCCGGTCTTTTTCTACTTTTTGATCGGTATATATTAATAACAGTTTTTTTCGCCATTATTTGCCTTTTATTATGCTACTGGCTTTTTCTGTTGTTCTTCCACCAAAATAAGCTAAAACTACAGCCATCATTACTTTTTCAAAAGTATCGTTCCACGTGGAACCTATATTAAACGGAATAGAGTCCACAGAATCCAAAAGCCCTGCAAAGCTAAACACAACAATACACCATACCAAAACCAAAGGACGTACATTCTTGCTAAGCCAAGAATCTGATGAAGCGTCAGCTTTCCATCGGTTAGATATTTCTTCCATCTCTTTATTTTGCTGCTCATAAATAAGCTGCTGTAATTTGATTTTTTCTTCATTTGGAATATCTGCCTTAGTTATTTCTGCAATCGCTTCCTTGGGGCTTGTAACCCCTTTTAATACGCCACCAAGCGTTGGGTTTATAACAGTTGCAGCACCAAATAATAGCTTACCAACTGTTGTGTCTTTAAATTTCTTTTTATTAGACATTTGTTATATCAATGTATTTTACTTTTCCTTGATCTCTTACAGCTTTAAGTATTCTGTTTCTATTATTTTCTGTATCAACGTATGATATATGCACCCAGTCAGGATTTTCTTCGTTACCGAACTCCCATATCATCTGATCAAAGTCAAGGTTTTCTTTTATGTAATTAAACATTTCAGCATTTGTTTTATGTCCGTATATGTCATCAATATCCATTGCTTGACCTTTGGCGTGTTGACTGCTTGGTTTTGATCCCAATGCTAAACACAAATCAGTTGATCTATAAAATGAAGTTATCTTTATAGGTCCTCCTACCCAAGCTCGTAATGGTTCAAAAACCTTTTCAGCTAACACTCTCATATTGTTTATAGCTGTACCATTTGGGGTGTTGTCTATATTAAGCCTTAGGGCTGTAACGCTTTTTGTAGCTTCCTTTTCTGAAATATGTTTACTAATCATCTATTAATTTGTTGGCAACGATGTACGCCTACGCACAAAACGATGCTGGTTAATTACACTTTGTATTTCATTGAGCGGCACTTTTATTCTTAATGATATGTCAGCGTTCCATATATATACCGGTCTGCCCTGTTTACTTAAAATAATTGTTGGAACGGCTTTAATATTGTTTTTTATTTCTGCCGGTTGATTTTCTAAATAGCCATAAACAACCTCTGCACCTACGATGTCTTCAAGGTACTTATAATTGTTTTTTTCATTCCATTTAGCGTTTATATGTATAATGGTTAAATCTTGAGCAAGATTAACTGCATACACAAATAATGCAATTAGGACAAGTATCTTTTTCATTTCTGTATAATTTCATATAGTTTTTCATCTATTTTGTCTAATTTTTCAGAATTCTCTTGAACCTGTTCAGCTGTGTTTTCAATAGTTTCACGTATAAGCTGATCCTTTAAATCGTACTCTGTTCTTGATACCGGTGCTTCTGGAAGCAATTTTGCTTCTTCTATTCCAGCATTTAGATCACTATACATTAATGCAAGTGAGATAACACCTGCACAGATCATTCCTATTGTTTTAAGGTCTAATGTAAACTTGGTGTTTTCACTTACTTCTGTACTCATAACTTAATTTGTTTTAACTATTTCTTTGCCGATATGTTGATGGCTATGTTTAATTGTTGGTGCGAGTAACGGATGCTCTTTAATTGCAGTGTGTGCTGAATGTACACAATAAGGGCAGTTTTCTTCGTAAACCTTTTGCATTGTGCTTTCAATGTTTTCAGTTTTGATCCTAACTTCTATCATATCTTGTTGTATTGACAATGTAGATGTTAGAACCCATCCTGCAACTCCTAATAAAAGCGTTCCTGCAATTGCTACAATTTTACTGCTCAGTTCCTTCATCTGTTAATTCTCCGTTTTCTATATTAATAACAACCTTACCATACTTGTTTTGTATTTTTTCCATATTTTTTCGGTAATCACTATCAAGTTCAAGGTTATTGTTTACAAGACTATTCATTTGAGCTTCTAAAACTTTTGTCTGTTGGTACTTTTGTCCGATCGATAGCCAGTTTTTGCTTTGCCCATCAAGTAATTCTTTGATGTACTCTAATTCTGATTTTTCTAATTTTTTACTCATAATATTAATTTTCAATAAATATACTAATTTTCTAA
>CAXFLH010000059.1:0-9398 GCA_964003875.1 uncultured Flavobacteriales bacterium
ATTTAAATGCAGCCTTTGGCAATTCCTTAAATATTTATGCTTCAGATGTTATAAGCTTTGGTCTGGAAAACCCTTTTTTCTTTCAAAGTACATCTAGAAGAAAGCGTGCTCAATCGGCTTTGATAGCCAATTTAGGAATGGAATACAGAACCATTGAAAAAGGAATCTTTTATTTAGGCTTTAGCTTACATAGGCCTTGGAAAAATACTGCAAGGAGTTATCCAGAATTTGATGATGGGACCAATTCCTTCAACACTCAAGCTCCAGGTGGAAATAATGTCAAATTTTTGGATATTTCGGGCAATTATCTAACCCTCGACTTACGGTATTTCTTTACCCAAAAAAAATAGTAACTTCATTTCTGAAGCCTTAAAATTTTAGACCGGAAAGAAAAGAGCATTTAACATTATTTTATATTTTTAAAATTTTATATTAAACCGTAAGTTCAAAACCTAATAACATGTTTAATCTGAACACTATCCTCACTTTTGTATATTTTACGTTTTTTTCTGTTATTTCTATAGCTCAACCTCTAACTAATGGAATGGGTATCATTACGCATTGGACAGGTTTTAGTGGTGAATGGGATGCTTTTAGCATATACGAAACAGAAAACAATGCCTCTGCCACTCTAGGTCAGAATTGGGCAACAAACTTCAATACACCAGCCGACCCAGCAGTACATGACTCTTGGAAAGGAACTAATATGGGTGATGTCTTTGGCATCGCCATAGATGCCGATAAAAATGTCTATTTCAGTGCTACCAAAGCCATATCGTCGAGTGGGTCAACAGGCACATCGGCAGGTGTCGCTGGAGATGGTGGTGTCTATAAAATGGATGCTAATACTTGGATGGTAACACCATTTATTTTTACAGGAAATGGTGCTAATGAAATCCCCAACCAAGGCAATGGCTTAGGAAATATAGCCTATGACAAATGGAACAATCAGTTGTTCATTACCAATTTTGAAGATGGTAACATTTACCGCTTTGATATGCAAGGCAATCTACTCTCTACCTTCGACCCTTTTACTGCCAACAGTACCGAGCTAGGTACATTTAGTGGACATGGGGAGGCTTTATGGGGCATAAATGTATATGGTGATACTGATGGAGTAAAGGTTTACTTTTCATTATGGACAGAAGACAATTCACTAGCCGACCCTAGTGGTGATAACAATTCGGTGTGGTCGGTAGATTTAGATGCTACAGGCGATTTTACAGGAAGTGAAAGTCTGTGCTTTGCCTTAGAAGACAATACAGGTAGTTTTATGAGTGGCATAGTTGGAGCCTCATATCCTATTTCTGATATTGCTTTCAGTAGTGATGGTAAAATGTATGTTTGTGAAAAAGTACAAGGCGGCTGGGGAGCCTTTGGAGGTTGGAATGATTTGTTTACCCCTGGTGCACATAGCTCACGACTGTTTGAATACCAAAAAATTGCTGGTGTTTGGACACGCACTATAAAATATGCTGTCGGCAACTACAATACGCCTAACGATGCTGACAATACCACAGGAGGTGTAGCTTTAGGAAATAGACAACTTCCAAATGGAGAAATAGAATGCGAAAAAATAATTTGGGCATCGGGAGACGCCTTACGATTCAGTGGTTATAATGATTTAGCAGGACAAGATTACGTTTATGGTCTTACTGGCATTCCCGTAGAAGGAAACTCTAACGACCCTAGCGATCCTGATTACGTGCAACTAAGTAGTATTTACATAGATGTGGACTATACTGGAACAGGCAGCAATGGTGGACAAAAAATGTCTTATGGCGATATCGAAATATATTCCGATGCTATTAGTGAAGTTACTTTTACGGTAAGTCCAAATACGACCATATGCCCTGGTGAATCTATACAACTCAGTGTAAGTGGTGGTGCCAATTACGAATGGAGTCCGTCTGCTACATTGGACGACAATACCTCAGACAGCCCAACTGCTAGTCCTACTGAAAATACCATTTATACCGTAACAGGAGAGGGAAGCTGTGGCGGTAGAGATACCGTTAGTGTGAGTATAAGTATTGATGATTTCACCTTTTCTTTAGGGCCCGATTTGGCTATATGTGAAGGCATAAGTGGTGTTTCTTTAGATGCTGGTAGTAGTGCTATAGCATACATATGGAACACAGGACAAACCTCTCAAACCATTAGTGTAAACGATGAAGGAATATATAGCGTTAGTGTAACAAGCCCAGCCGGTTGCAACTATACAGACGAGGTATCGGTAGAAAACAAATTCTTGCCCACAGTAGTGTTTAGTACTGCTAACGACTCAGCATGTCCTCCAGCTAAATTTAGCCTTATTGATGAAAGCATACCTCAAGATGGCGACCCCATTGTAGCTTGGAATTGGCAAATTGATAACCAAAATTTTAATTCCTCATCTACTAATGTGGACTTAGCCAACTCAGGAAGTTATGGCGTAAGTTTGGAGGTAACAACAGAATTGGGCTGTATAGCAACTCTAAGTTTGAATGACTACCTCACGGTACATGATTTACCAAGTCCAAACTTCATAACAGAGCCAGAAGAAATTAACAACTGCGACAAAACCATCAAATTAATCAATTTCTCTACTGGCTACGATTCTTTAAGCTGGAACTTTGGCGATGGCGTGGTGAGTAGTGAAGACACCTCTGACTATTACACCTATTCGGAAGTAGGCAACTACATCATACAATTGAATTTAGTTAATGAATTCGGATGTGAAAACGTCTTTCATAGAGAAATTAATCCAATAGCAAGTATTCCTTTTTATACGCCCAATGCTTTCACGCCAGATGGCGATGAGCTCAACGAAACTTTCATACCACAATTGGGCTGTACCGATGATTTTGAATTTTGGATTATGAATCGTTGGGGCGAAGTTATATTCTATAGCAACGATATCAATGTTGGCTGGGACGGCACTTACAACAAGCAAAGATGCCCTCTAGGCGTGTACTCTTGGAAAGCACGATACAATGGTGCCAAAACCAACCAAATCAAATTGGGCGAAGTACATCTTATGAATTAATTTTGGTTTTTTTCTTACATTTAGTGCTATTAAAATAACTCCTTAAACCACTAATTTAAAGTGCACTAGCCATGAAACAGAACATCACACTTATTGCACTCATTTTATGGACTACAGCATTAGTATCTGCTCAAGATTTATCTTTTGAATAAAATTTCGAACAAGAGGTAGTGTCTGTTGTCAAAAATACTCTCTACGGCAACTGTATTAGTCAAATTCAAAATAATGGATATTTAGGCATGTTTGTCTTCAAAATTGGTGTGGATGGTAGTGTGGGGCTATCTGAAAATATGCCTTTCCAAGACAGAGCACCCTACCCCAAGCCTACAAATAGTGTGTTGCATACCCACAACAATACAGAAAAAAGCATCTACAACTTGTAAGGGCAATTGCTGTGGCAAGGCAAGGATAAAAGCATTGAGGTCAGGCATTGGCAAAAGGCATGTACCTGTTAAGAACTAAAGACAAAACGTATCGCTGGATAAAACAGTGATTACTAATCGTATATGGGTTTCTTATACTCCCGCATCTGTTGGGTAGGCTCTAAGATGTCATAGCCTTGCCATAGGCTATCGTCAAACTGATCCACATATATGACCTTCATTTTTTTGCTCTGCTCAAAATGGTGGTAATCCGAGGGGCTAATATCCTCATGAGATAAAAGCAAACATTCAAAAGACTGCTGACTCCTTACTTGCATATCTATAGCCCATTTAAGCTCCAATAGGGTTTTGTCAAAAAGTGGTTTCTTCCTCTTTTTCAATAGGGCAAGTTTTCTATCAATACCAAAGCTAGAAACCTTGTTGAATGAAAAGTATTTGAGATGATAACGCTCATCTGTTTTCTCAAAATTGACAGATATTTTATATTCTTCTTCTTTAAAGCTAATCCCCATCAACTTGAAGTTCCTGCCGTGTTTGCCCTCAGCATAGTGAAAGTCGGCTCTGAGTAAGGCATAAGACGATAAACTGATGTATAACCTACCCTCATAAAGACCTTTGTTCTTGGGCGAAAAGTCTATGATGTATATTTCCTGTCCTTGAAGTCGTGTGCCACCCACCAAAGTGAAATTATAACGAGAAGGTTTGTGCAAAAAGTCCCACATATCCTCATTATCGAATTGATAATCACTCAAATCATAATACAAATTATTAGCAAAGTCCTCTACTACCATTTCGTCTTCTTGCAAATTCAAAGTCGTGTCTTGAAAATCAAAGCCTACCTTACCGCCAATAATTCCTGTTTTTATTTTCCAATACTCTAGACTATCGGTTTTCTTAAACGCATCTTCAAAAACAAGAGCTAATTGGTCTATCTCTGTAATGTCTTTGTCTTTTAAACTAACTACCTTTTTGGGCTTTATCTTAATGCGAAGGCTATCAGTTTTATCTGGTGAGCTTAGCATTTCTCCTAAAAAGTCGGTGTAAGAAGTGGAGTGACGAGGCATTTTTTGTTGTGCCGTAGTTATGGCGTCTTGGTCTATTTCGGAAATGGTGCTTTTCTTATAGTCTAGCTTAAACAACAATAAATCCGACTCATCTCGTTTTCTGACAAATACCTCAGATGCCGAATAACCCTTGTGATAGTTGCTATCGGCATATAGCAAAACTTGTTGGACAATAAATTCGGGGTCTTGCTCATTGCCAAAAATCAAAGTCTCGCTAATGTTAATGATGTTTTCTTCTAAATGAACATCGGCAGAATGCAATAAGTCGCTAATGGCAACATCTTTAATCTGATAGCCCATATACTGAAAACGAACGCTATCTTGTAATCCAAAAGAAGAAATATCAATAGTATATTGCCCTTGTTCATTGCTAATAACCCCAGTATTGCTGTTTAACACAAAAACACTAGCATACATCAAAGGTTGTTGGCTATTGGAGTCATAAATCACACCTTTCAAAAGGCTATTGGTGTTGTCTTGGGCAAAGAGTTGTAGGCTAAAACACAACAACAAAACAAGAAGTTTATACGTTTTCATAGGGCTTGAATTTGTGTCATAAACGTTCATTTTCTACAAAAATTTTAAACCAAAAAAAAGCCAACTTCCGTTGGCTTTATCATTAGAGTCCTAAACTCTTTTTTACGTCTCCGTCCAGCAAATGGGTGCTTGGATCTTCTAAGCATTCTTTAACCCTGACTAAGAAGCCTACCGATTCTCTACCGTCTATGATACGGTGGTCATAAGATAAGGCTACGTACATTATGGGTCTTATCTCTACTTTTCCATTGACTGCCACAGGGCGTTCTACAATATTGTGCATACCCAATATCGCCGATTGTGGCGGGTTGATAATTGGTGTGGACAACATAGAACCAAATACCCCACCGTTAGTAATGGTAAAGGTGCCGCCCAACATTTCGTCAGGGGTAATTTTTCCATCTCTAGCACGTAATGCCAATCGCTTGACTTCCGATTCTACTTCTTTAAAATTCATCAATTCGGCATTGCGAATAACTGGTACCATCAGCCCTTTAGGAGCACTTACTGCTATGCTGATATCGGCGTAGTTGTGGTAAATCACTTCCTTACCGTCTATTTGAGCATTGACATCTGGAAATTCCATCAGTGCCGTAGTAATAGCTTTGGTAAAAAAGGACATAAAACCTAAACTGACATCGTACTTGTCTTTAAAGGCTTCTTTGTATTCTTTTCGGATAGCGAAAATAGCAGACATATCCACTTCGTTGAAAGTGGTTAGCATAGCTGTTTCGTTCTTGACAGATACCAAACGCTGAGCTACCTTTCTTCTGAGCATAGACATTTTCTTACGCTCGGTGCCTCTTGGTCCATCAATCTTAACAGATGCCATAGCTTCCATTACATCGTCCTTCAAAATCTTTCCTCCTTCGCCACTTCCTTTGACGTCTTTAGGAGATAAATCGTTTTGTGAAATAATAGCTTTGGCTAAAGGTGTGGCCTTAGCATCTACTGACTTCGTAGGGCTTGGTGCACTAACTGCTGGTGCTGACTCTTGAGCTGGTGCTGTAGTTTTGGCTTCTCCAACACCATCGGTATCAATGATACACACCACTTGACCTACCTCAACGGTATCGCCTTCTTCGGCTACCAACTTAATAGTGCCGCTTTCCTCGGCTGGTAAAGCTAAGGTAGCTTTGTCCGAATCTACTTCAGCAATTTCTTGATCTTTTTCAACATAGTCACCATCTTCCACCAACCATTGAGCGATTTCGACTTCGGAGATAGACTCTCCCGGACTAGGTACTTTCATTTCTAATAGCATAACCTTCTATTTAAAAACTTCTTCTATAATTAATCGTTGTCTGTGAGCCGCTTGCTTAGACGAACCAGAGGCAGTGGCTGCACTTGGTCTAGAAGCAATTAACTCAAACGGTAAGTGTTGTAATCGATTTAGGATATGTGTCCAAGCACCCATATTTTTAGGTTCTTCTTGTACCCATATCAATGACTTACCTTTATACTTTTCTAATAAAGTATTAATCTGTTCTTCTGGCAATGGATAGAGTTGCTCTAAGCGTACTAATGCCACGTCCATACGAGCTGTTTTCTCTCTCTCTTGCAGTAATTCGTAATAGATTTTACCACTGCAAAAGACTACTTTTTCTACTGCCGATGGCTTTACTTGTACATCATCTATTAACTCTTGGAATCGCCCAGCTGACAAATCTTCTAATGAAGATACGCACAAGGGGTGACGCAATAAACTTTTAGGAGTAAATACAACCAAAGGCTTTCTAAACTCTCGTCTGAGTTGTCTTCTCATAACGTGGAAAAAGTTAGCCGGTGTGGTGCAATTGACCATCTGCATATTGTGCTTGGCACACATCTGCAAATAGCGTTCCATTCTAGCACTAGAGTGTTCAGCACCTTGTCCCTCATATCCGTGTGGTAAGAGCATAACCAAACCATTATAGGTTTTCCATTTGTCTTCGGCACTAGAGATAAACTGATCTATCATAATCTGAGCACCATTGCTAAAATCTCCAAATTGGGCTTCCCAAATGGTTAGACTATTCGGTAATGCCATAGCGTAACCGTAATCGAAACCTAAGACTCCATATTCTGATAACAGGGAATTATAAGCCTCAAACTGAGCATTAGGATTAATACTATTCAAGGGTACTATTTCTTGCTCCGATTGTTCTAACTTCAATACAGCATGACGATGAGAAAAGGTTCCCCTTTCTACATCTTGTCCACTCAAACGTATGGGGTTGCCTTCGTGCAATAACGTACCATAAGCCAACAATTCAGCCATTCCCCAATCTAATTGGTTTCTTTCCTCTACCATCTTCTTCTGTTCCGCCAACAAGCGTTGGGTTTTTTTAAACAAAGAATCGTGTTGAGGTACCGTGTATATTTTTTTAGCTACCTCTTTAAGTGTATCAATTGATACTGAAGTGTCTGGCGAGGATACAAAGTCGGCATCTTTAGATTTTCTAAAGCCTTCCCATTCACTTTGCATAAAGCGAGTGATGTGAGCCTTTTCTATTTCTTTGGATTCATCAAAGCGATCTTGTAACAACTGCTTAAATTCTTGCTCCATCTCCTTAGCAATGTTAGCGCCAACAATCCCTTCACTAATCAATTTTTGGTTATAAATTTCTCGAGGATTTGGGTGCTTACTAATGGCTTTATAGAGCATAGGTTGCGTAAAACGAGGCTCGTCACCTTCGTTGTGACCATACTTCCTATAACACAGCAGATCTATAAATACATCTTTATGAAATTTTTGTCTGTACTCTACCGCCATTTCCATAGCATGTACTACAGCTTCTACATCGTCACCATTGACATGAAAGACTGGCGATAAGGTCACTTTACCCACATCGGTACAATAAGTGCTTGAACGGGCATCTAAATAATTGGTGGTAAAGCCCACCTGATTATTTACTACAATGTGTATAGTGCCCCCTGTTTTATAGCCATCTAATTGTGCCATTTGTATGACCTCATAGACTACGCCTTGCCCTGCTAAAGCCGCATCACCGTGAATAAGAATAGGAACTATCTTGGAGTTATCTCCCTTGTGATTTTGGTCAATCTTTGCTCTTGCTATACCTTGCACTACAGGGTCAACAGCTTCCAAATGCGATGGATTAGGCGATAGGGACATTTTTACTTTCTTGCCGTTATTACAGGCTTGTTCGGAAGTGTAACCCAAATGGTATTTTACATCACCAGCAAAAAGGTGGTCTTCGTATTCTTTACCTTCAAACTCGGAGAAAATGTCTCTATAAGTTTTGTTGAAAATATTGGCCAAAACATTGAGTCTGCCTCTATGTGCCATACCCATAACGAATTCTTCAACTCCTATTTCTGCCCCTTTTTCTATCAATGCATCTAAGGCTGGAATTAGGGCTTCAGCGCCTTCCAAGGAGAAACGCTTTTGACCCACAAACTTAGTGTGCATAAAATTTTCAAAGGCTACTGCTTGATTAAGTTTGCGTAGAATTTGTTTCTTTTCTTGAGGGCTGAAAGTTGGAGTATTGCTATTTTTATGCAATCTATTTTTTATCCATTCCACTTGGTCGGGCTTACGGATATACATGTACTCCACGCCAATAGATTGACAATATACCTGCTTGAGGTGTGTTATGATATCTTTTAAACTAGAGGGCCCTATACCGACTTGACTACCCGCTTGAAAAACCGTTTCCATATCGGATTCTTCAAGTCCAAAATTTTCAATATCTAATGTAGGGGAGTATTTTCTTCTCTCACGAACAGGATTAGTATGAGTGAATAAATGACCACTTTTACGATAGGCATCAATAAGGTTTATGACTTGGAATTCTTTCTTAAAGGTTTCTGGTACTTCGTCATCTTCAGAATAAACTTCTTTAGCGAAATCGAAACCTATGAAGAAGTTACGCCATTCTTCATTTACAGATTCGGGATTTTCAATGTACTGCTCGTACATGATTTCTATCATATTGGTATGAACTGCACCCAGAAAAGAAAATTTGTTTGCCATCAATTTTTCAGTTAAGGCAAAACTATTGAATTTTATTGATTTTTCTACCTATAATTCGCCCTATTTTTAGGGGTACAAGGTCAGTTTTAGTTTTCTCTTTTCTTTAAAAGAGAAGCAAATAGCTCTAATTCGCTTAAGTCAGCATTGATAGAATTTAAGGACTTCATAGCTTTAGAATAGTAATCGTCTATCAAAATATCGATATGTTCTTGTATGTCCATCGAAGCATATATTGACTTGACGCGCTCCACTTTTTCGGTGTCATTAAGCGATTCTGAACTGTACAAATTTACTAACTCCATCTTTTGTTCGCCTTCAGAAAGAGAAAGTGCTTTAAGATATAGACAGGTTTTTTTGTTAGCAATGATATCTCCTCCTAATTGTTTACCGAAAGTTTGTTCATTGCC
>CAXFLH010000060.1:0-9357 GCA_964003875.1 uncultured Flavobacteriales bacterium
TCTTTTTTTAAATTATGTTTAAAACTTGCGTCTCCACAACCTATTTCTATTACTTTTTAGTCTTCCCCTAATTATTCAGGCACAGACCAAAGCATATCAAATTAAAAGAGCTGAAACAAAACCTACAACAGATGGTAAAATAACAGCTAAAGAATGGGCTATGCATGATTTAGCTGGAGACTTTATAAGTTATTATCCTATTAGTGGTGCAACTATGCCTAGAGGTTTTAGAACAGAATGGAAAGCTACTTATGACAATCAATCCATCTATTTTGCGGTATCTATGTATGACCCTAGAGCCGATAGTATAATGAGTCAATTGTGCAAACGAGATAGAATTGAAGGAAGTAACAACGACCACATTATTATTAGAATAAACCCTTATCAAGATGGACAAACCGATTTTGGTTTTAAGCTATCGCCTTTAGGTGTTCAAGAAGATGTAAAATTCACGACAAGCAGAGAAGACTCAAATTGGGATATGGTTTGGAAAAGTGCTACTCACCGAAATGATAAGGGTTGGTATGCTGAGTTAGAAATCCCCTATTCTGCTCTGCGTTTTCCAAAAAGTGAAGTGCAAGATTGGAGTGTCAATATCGTTAGACATATCAGAAGATACCGAGCATCATATGCTTGGAATCCCATAGATATTACCAATGAGAATATCAGTTCTCAAGCGGGTACAGTTAAAGGTTTCAAAAATATAGAACCCCCTTTGCGACTATCATTTTTACCCTACATATCTTCTTACGCAACTAATTATGACGGAGAAACAGAGTATAGCTTTAATGGGGGTATGGACGTTAAGTATGGCATCAACGAAAGTTTTACCTTAGATATGACTTTGATACCTGATTTTGGTCAAGTAGGTTTTGACAATCAAGTACTAAACCTCTCTCCTTTTGAAGTGCAATACGATGAGAAAAGACCGTTTTTTACTGAAGGAACAGAGTTGTTTGACAAAGGCTATCTTTTTTATTCTAGACGTATCAGTGATAATCTGTTAAATGCCACCAAAGTAACAGGAAGAACTAAGAACAACTTAGGTGTAGGTATTCTAAATGCCGTAACTAACGAAACAGAAAACGACCCATTGAGTAATTACAATATAGTTGTCCTTGACCAGTCTTTTACCAAAAACTCCTATCTAACATTTACCAATACTAATGTACAACGTAAAGGTGGCGATAAAGCTAATGTCACTGGATTACTATCAGTACTTAGAAACAAGAGTAATACCTATCAATTTTTTGGTAATTACAGATTTAGCCATATCAAAGATTCAGAAAATACTGATCAAGGTTTTGCATCCTACATGAATATCAGTAAGGTTGCTGGTAAGTTACAATTCGGACTAGCCAACAACATAGAGAGCGATACTTACAACCCCAACGATATGGGCTTTTTGTACAACAACAACGAGTTTAATACCTCGGCAGACATTAGTTACCGCATAACAGAATCTAATAAACGATTGGTCGATTTTAAATGCAATGTATCTGTAAGCTATGAGCAATTGTATAAACCACGTTTATTTAGTGAATTGAGCTATGAAGTGCGTCAGGTATCTACTTTCAGAAACTTTTTGACTTGGGGTGTTTCTTCTAGAGGTGATTTGACTGAAGGAAACGACTATTTTGAATCCAGAACTAGCATTGACGATGTCTTTAAACGTT
This sequence comes from uncultured Flavobacteriales bacterium, assembly GCA_964003875.1. Lineage (GTDB taxonomy): Bacteria > Bacteroidota > Bacteroidia > Flavobacteriales > UBA7312 > UBA8444. The sequence goes on from CAXFLH010000060.1 coordinate 1,677, forward strand.
CTAAAAAATACACTGCTCGTATGTTTTTCTCTAGTGATTATCGAAAAAAACTAGCCCTTGACATTAGTTTTGGTGGTGGTCAAGCCCCTCTGTATAACGAGCATACCTTATTTTTCCGTATGTCGCCAAGAGTACGTTTTAGTGAGAAACTATTTATGTACTACGTCTTTTCGACCAGAATGACAGACAACGAAACGGGCTACATTACATCAGATAATGGCAATTCTATTTTCTCAACTCGAAAAAAGCAATTCTTTACCAATGTACTAAAAGCCGAGTACGTGTTAAATACTAAGATGAGTTTTGATTTTAAATTCCGACACCATTGGGAACAAGTGAGAAACTATTCCTTTCACACTTTAGACCATTATGGTTATTTGCAAGACAGCGATTATATTGGCGAAAACAACGTCAATTTTAACGCTTGGAATATCGATTTAAATTTCAACTATTGGTTTGCCCCTGCTAGTGAGATTGGTATCGTTTGGAAGAACTCCATTTTAACATCTGGTAGTCGAATAGAAAGCTATTACAAAGATAATTTAGAAGCCTTATTGAACAACCCTCAAGAGAATAGTTTATCTTTGAGACTTCGATACTTTTTAGATTATCAATATTTGAAAAAGAAGTGATAGCAGTCAAAGATATATACAAGAGTTATGGCGACTTAGAGGTACTTAAAGGACTAAATCTAAGTGTAGATTTTGGCGAAACCGTATCCATAGTAGGTGCATCAGGTGCTGGTAAAACTACCCTCTTGCAAATTATAGGCACACTTGACAAAGCAGATGCTGGGCAATTGTCAATCAACGGCACGGATTTAACTCAACTTGACGATAAGCAATTATCTCAGTTTAGAAACGAATCCATAGGATTTGTCTTTCAATTTCACAATTTGTTATCTGAATTTACAGCCTTAGAAAACATCTGTTTACCGGCCTTCATTAAGGGAACAAATCGTAAAGATGCCGAAAAACACGCTCAAGAGTTATTGACCATTCTTAACCTACAAGACAGAGCCCACCACAAACCCAATGCCCTTTCTGGTGGCGAACAACAACGTGTAGCAGTAGCTCGAGCGTTAATCAACAATCCTTCAGTACTTCTAGCCGATGAACCCTCCGGAAACTTGGATTCTAAAAATGCCGATGAACTGCATCAATTGTTATTGAATCTCAACAAAGAAATGGGACAATCTTGTATTATTGTTACTCACAACACTGCTTTTGCAGATATGGCAGACCGTAAATTAACTATGGTCGATGGTATGATTCTGTAATTATATTTTACTAGTTATACTTTTTATATTACCTTTGCTTTTTAATGAAGTTCCTGTACCCTCAATTTTTGTACGCCCTCGCTCTTGTAGCAATCCCTATCATTATTCATTTATTCAATTTCAGAAAGTTCCGTACGGTTTACTTTTCTAATGTACAGTTTTTAAAGTCTGTCAAAGAGAAAACCAAATCTCAATCTCAGCTCAAGCACTTACTCATATTACTCTCTAGGATATTAGCCATAACGGCATTAGTTTTAGCCTTTGCCCAACCCTATATTCCTGTCGATGAATCTAGCGAACAAGCTAAGAAATATGCTGTCAATATTTATATTGATAATTCCTTCAGTATGGACGCTGAAAATGAACAAGGCAGACTACTTTTAAACGCCAAGCAACACGCTCAAGCCATTGTTGATGTTTATGCTAGTAGCGATGAATTTTACTTGTTAAACAACGATTTTAGAGGCATTCAACAAAGAGCACTCAACAAAGAGCAATTCTCTAAAGCTTTGAATGCTATTGAGAGTTCGGCACGTACCCACACCCTCAATCAAATATACAAACGCCAAAAAAATATCCTTGAAAAGAGCTCATCGGAAAAAAAAGATATTTATATCATTTCTGATTTTCAAAACACCATTTCGGATTTAGATATCCATAGTCAAGATTCCCTCTATTCTGTTAGATTAGTTTCAGTAAAACCTTACACCAACGCCAATTTGTATGTCGATAGCTGTTGGCTCAACACACCTAATCCACAACTAGAACAAAATATAAGCCTTTTTGCTAGAGTAAAAAATAATAACTCTGAAGAAAAAAGAGAAGTCAATATAGGCTTAGAAGTCGACGGACAACAAAAAGCTATAGCTACTAAAGAAATCGCTAATGAAGACATTATTGAACTGAACTTTACAGTCAATACGGTAGGTTGGCACAAGGGAAAATTGAGTTTACAAGATTATCCCATTAGTTTTGATGATGACTTCTATTTTAGTTTTGAGGTAAAACCCCAACTGAATGTTCAGCACATTTATGAGAGTACTTCTCAAGCCTCACTAGAAAAACTCTTTGCTAAGGATAGCTATTTCAATTATAGCAAACAAAATGTTAAGCAAATCAATTACAGCAGTATGAACCAATCTCAGCTTATCATTTTAGATGGTTTAAAAGACTTATCCTCTGGCTTTCAGGAAAGTCTTAAAAATGCCATAGAGAAAGGCTCGTCAGTACTCGTGTTCCCAAATGCTGACTTAAATACTGCAACTTATAAGACCTTTAGTCAATTGTTAAATATTGATCACTATGAAAAGTTGAACGAACAAGAAATAAAAATACAATCTCTAGAAGATAAACACCCCCTATTTGATGGTGTTTTCGAAACGATTGATGAGCGTTTGAACTTTCCGAAAGTCAAGCAATATTATACCATCGGTCAGCAGTCACGAAGTGTAGGCGTACCCATTCTTAAACTAGAAGATAACAATAGCTTTTTGAACGAATACCAATTGTCCAAAGGCAAGGTTTACCTTTCTTCTGTTGGTCTCGATGATAGCTTTGGTAATTTTAGTAAACACGCTTTGTTTGTACCCATACTCTACAATATCGCTTCCTATGCTGGTGGTAAACAAAATTTATTCTATACCATAGGACAAGAAAATATTCCTATTTCAACAAGGACTTTCGAAAGCCCTATGCGTTTGTTTAACTACAATAGTGAGATAATACCCGAAGTTAGCCCAAGTGGCTTGTGGTTAGCCAATCAGATAACTGAGGCTAATCATTACGAACTCAAAGATAATAAACATGAAACTAAGGCTTTTCTCAGCTTTAACTACAACCGAACAGAAAGTGATTTGACCTTAGCAGATGAGGAAAGTTTAAGAAATCTTAGTGAACAACAAGCCAATGTCTTTTTTCTAGATAGTAAATTGGACAATTTGAGCAAGTACCTTCAAAATTTAAATACAGGTATTCCCTTGTGGCTTAGTTGTATCCTACTCACCCTATTCTTTTTATTGATAGAAACCCTTTTAATACGATTATTATGAGCATATTATTTCAATCCGTTAAAGTGATAGATTCACAATCCAAGTACAACAACAAAACCGTAGATGTCTTGGTCAACAAAGGTGTCATTGAATCCATTGGTAAAAACATTGAACCACCCAAAAGGTGTAAAATCATACACGGTAAGGGACTGCATCTATCGCCCGGCTTGATGGATATGCACGTTAATTATAGAGATCCCGGTTACGATTGGAAAGAAGATTTGAATACAGGAATACAAGCCTCAGCAAAAGGAGGCTTTACCTCAGTACTCTGTATGCCTAGCAACAATCCGAGTACTAATAGCAAAGTACAAGTCGATTATATCCGAAATGCTACTAAAGGTAGTGTAGTAGAAGTCTTACCAGCAGGTAATGTTACGGTAGACCATCAAGGCCAACAACTCACAGATCTTTATGAAATGAGCCAATCGGGAGCAAAAGCATTTACTGACGACAGAAACAGTATTCAGAAAGCAGATGTGATGAAGTTAGCCCTACTCTATACCAAGAACTTTGACGGACTAGTCATGAATCAGCCTAACGATAAAACCATTAGCTCTGAAGGTAAAATGAACGAAGGCATAGCCAGTACAAAACTAGGTTTGAAAGGTATACCAGCACTTGCCGAAGAAGTGATGTTAGGTAGAGACATCGAATTGCTAGAATATACCCAAGGTAAATTTCACGCTAGTAGAATTTCTACTAAAAAAAGTGTGGAACTTATCCGAGAAGCTAAGAAAAAAGGCATGAATGTAAGTGCCGATGTGGCCATACATAATCTAATTTTACAAGACGAAGATTGTGCCACTTTCGATAGCAATTACAAGGTATTTCCACCTCTAAGAACCTCTGAAGATATACAAGCCTTGATAGAAGGTTTAAAAGATGGTACCATTGACGCTATTTGTTCTGACCACTACCCTGAAGATGTAGAACATAAAGTACTGACTTTCGACCACGCCAATTTTGGTATCATAGGAGCACAAACGGTTTTACCTCTAGCCCTAGAATTGCAAGAAGAATTGGGGCTCCATACCATTATTGATGCCCTGAGTCACAATCCTAGAAAACTTCTCGGAATACACTGCCCGACTATAGAAGAAGGTGCAGAAGCCAACCTATGTTGTTTTAGTACTAGCGACGAATGGACCTTTAATGAAGAAAGTATCGTATCTAAATCCAAAAATACGCCTTTCCTCAACCGAACTTTCAAAACGAAAGTATGGGGAACGATTAAAGGTTCATTAAGTACCTTTTAAAAGTCTATACTCAAACCGTCGTATGCCAATTGTATATTTTGTGGTAAGCCCCTATTAACGCTATGGTGGTCGCCCATAAGGTGACTAATGTGGGTCAAATAAGCCGACTCTGCTCCCACTTTTTGAGACAGCTCTACGGCTTCGTCTAAAGTGAAATGAGAAATGTGTTTTTCTTTTCTTAAAGCACTAACTATAAGAATTTTACATCCTATTATCTTTTGTAATTGTTTATCATCAATATAATTCACATCAGTTATGTAAACAAAGTCATTTATACGAAAACCCAAGACCTTCATTTTATGGTGCATCAGCTCAATGCTTTGAAAAGGAATATCGCCAATGCTAAAATTAGATTCTGCATCTATGGTATGCAATTGCACTTTGGGAATACCGGGGTATTGATAGGCCGAAAAGACATAATGAAATTCTCGTTTTAGGGCTTCTTGAACCCTATTGGTAGCATAAATGGGCATTTCCTTTTTGAACTTGAAATTAAAAGCCCTGACATCGTCCATTCCTGCTATATGATCTTTATGCTCGTGAGTAAACAAGACAGCATCTAATTTTTGGACATTTTCTCTCAACATCTGTTGTCTAAAATCAGGGCCTGTATCTATGACTACCGTAGTATTGTCACTTTCTATCAAGACAGACGTTCTGAGGCGTTTATCCTCGCTATGCACCGATGTACACACCTCACACTGACAGCCAATGACGGGTACGCCTTGAGAAGTCCCTGTACCTAATAAAGTGATTTTCATTGATTCGAAAAATTTTGTCTAAAAATAACACTATTATAGTTGTTATTTAACATTCTGTTTTTACATTTGCTAAAAGTATCTAAGTATGACAAAACCAGTAGTTTTATCTCCTACCCAAAAAGCTCTGCAAATTAACTTAGACAGTACCCTTTACGGAACTTTTGCTGAGATTGGGGCTGGACAAGAAGTTGTAAGGCATTTCTTCAGAGCCGGTGGTGCTTCAGGAACCATAGCCAAAACCATGTCTGCCTACGATAAAGACTTTAGCGATGCCATCTACGGTAAAGAAATTGATGGGCGTTACGTTTCTCGTTCTCGACTAAAGAAGATACTTAACCAAGAATACGGACTCATAGAGAGCCGTTTAAAACGCAAAGAACACCCAAATAAAAAATACTTCACCTTTGCCAATACCCTAGCCACCATCAATTACTCCAAAACAGTAAAAGGTCACGGTTGGATGGGTTGTCGCTTTCAGACTGACCCCAATAAAGGATACAACGAGGTTATTTTTCACGTTAGACTCAACGACAACGATGCCAAGATGCAACAGGAAACTATTGGCGTAATGGGTACAAACCTCATTTACGGCTGTTTTAACCACTTCAACGAGCCTAAAAAACTCATACAATCCATTTACGACAATCTTACTAGAGATAATGTAGAAATGGATATGATACATATGGAAGGCCCTGACTTTGAAGGAGTGGACAATCGCCTACTCAGTTTAATCTTAGTTAAGGAAAATATGACCGATGCCGTTATATTCGGCCCTGATGGCAAGAACCAACAACCCTCGGATGTCCTTTACAAGAAAAACATTTTAACTATTCGAGGAAGTTTCAGACCCGTTACTAAGGTCAATATCGATATGATGGAAAACGGTTACAATTCTTTTATCAAAGAAAATAAGGTGGACAAAGACAATGTACAATTGTTATTTGAAATTACTCTAAGTAACCTTAAGATGGAAGGTGATATTGACGAAAAAGATTTCTTGGACAGAGCAGATATTATGTGTTCTCTAGGGCATACCGTACTCATTTCCAATTATAGAAAGTACTACAAGCTGATTGAGTATTTTTCCAATTATACCAAAGCACGTATGGGGCTAATCATAGGAGTAAACAATTTATTAGAAATTTTTGACGATAAATATTACCGCAACCTCAATGGTGGTATTTTAGAAGCCTTTGGTATTCTCTTTACTCGAGATTTAAAAATATACCTCTACCCCTACCAAGCCGATGCTAACGACACATTGCTTAATAGCAAAAACATACCCATTCATAGAAGATTGCGTCCCCTATATGACTATTTGCTAACCAATGGTAGAATAAAAGATTTGAACTTCAAACCCAAAGTTTTACAAATATTTTCTAGAGATATACTGGAGAAAATAAGAAAGAAAAAAGACGGGTGGCAAGATGGTGTACCCGATGGAGTGAGTGACATCATTATCAAGAAAAAATTATTCGGTATTAAATAAAAAAGCAACTTCTTTTGCTTTTACCCTTATTACGAGCAAAGTTGCTCGCGATTTCGGGGGGGGTATAGTTTATTCATAATTACGCATATATCGTCCAAAATAAATAGAGCGAAAAATATTTGTTTTATACATATTTCAAATATTTGATTCTAAAAGTTTAGAATCTCTACAATTATTTATTAATGTATCCAATTTTAATTTATCATTTTTATTAATATACATTCTAATAAAGCAATGATCTTCATCGGCAATTAATTAAATTAAAATAATAGAGTTATTAAATGACAAGCTATGCTCCCAATCATAAATATAAGAATGTTTAGACTTATAATATATTGAAAAATTCAAAAAAATAAAACTCGAAGTATCAATAAGAGATTGAATTACTCTTCCTTTTTTTTAAGAATAAAATTTATATTGTTAAAATTCAACTCATCAATTCTTATAAAATCATTTCTTATAATCTAAAAAACATCATCAAAAACTTGGTGAAAAGTGAATAATGTAAAAACACTAACTGCTAAATGACTATTTTGAATCTTGTTATAAACTTGTGGAATACAAGCAAACAACATAGAAGTAATGATTAATATTAATCAATGTTTTCTCATAGCTTATTTTCTTAGCTTTTAAGGAATATTAATTTATACTTTTTTGGTATGCAAAAATACAACAAGCTATTATTATTATATTCAGCAGAAAAATGGCGTTTTTAAACACAAAAAAAAGACCACAAGAAGTGGTCTTTTGTATTTAATCTTATGTTATAAATTAGTAATTTACAGAAGCCGAGAATTGTAACATTACTCTAGCTTTTTCACCGTTTTGGTAGCCTGGAAGAACGA
>CAXFLH010000061.1:0-9208 GCA_964003875.1 uncultured Flavobacteriales bacterium
TTTTCGACAATATTCCAATATTTCTACGATACCCCTCCGATTATATTCCCATACTAATTTTATATCTTTGAAGCTTTGTTCCACTCGAGAATATTCACCCAAGTGAAAAATTAAATTTACGTCATCTTCAATTAAGTCATTAATATTGGCTGTTGAACCAAATATGTATTGTACCCCGTGCACATGATTACTTTTTGAACCAGTAAAATAATTATCTAGAGAAATTATTTTCTTAGCACGTAAATTAACTAGTTGTTCGCATAAATGAGAGCCAATAAATCCAGCACCTCCAGTAACCAATATTTTTGAGTCCTTAATTTTCATGGAAGTATTTTTCTAAGTAAGATAGAGCATGCCAGAAACCATGTCCTTTATTTTTATGACCTTGCCAAACCTCAGGTACAAAGGAAATTTTCGGGCAAAGTTCATTAAGTTCTAAAGCGATTTTTTTGAAGTTAACGTCGCCTTTACCAATTTGTATTCCTTCACCATCTATACCTTTGGCGTCCACTATGTGAAGGTGTGCATTATAAGCAGCAATTTTTTTAGTAAAATCGCTTAGGTTCCAACCATAATAGTTGCAAGCCATCATTGAATGAGAAATATCGAAACAAATTCTATATTTATTTTTTTGGCAAAAATCTCTTATTTCATCTGCGTCGACAAATAAATTATGGTATCTTTGACCGCCGAAATGCCAAGGGAATGGAGGCATAGTCTGTATAATAATCTCTATTCCGGATTGATTTATTTGATTTAAGGATTCTGCAACCCTTTCATATAAAACAAAGCGTTCTTCAAAGCCTAAGAAGTTATTTTCTGTAAAACCACCAACATTTACTATAATCATTGGTTTAGTGGTCTTACTAAAATATTGTTTTAATTTTCTGGTTATTGAGCAGACCTTATCAAGTTCATTTATAGAGCTTAAACTTTCATACTTAAGAACAAAAAATGTAAGACGAAAAATCTCTTTAGAAAAGCGTTTTTCGACGAGTTATAAAACTATCTGACAAAGGAGTGTTCGTTTTGTAGAGAAACAAATTGCAAATGCTTAAAAATTGATTTAAAAGAAAAATTTAAAACGATATTTAACAAGGCTTAAGCCTTATTAGTCTTCTTTATATTTTCTTTTCTTCCTTCAGGAATAGCAGAAATTAATCGCTGAGTATATGGAGTTTTAGCATCTAGGTAAATTTGGTCTGCATCACCCATTTCCTCAATTTTACCATTTTGCATAACAACCATTCTGTCACTCATGTATTTTACAACGGAAAGGTCGTGAGAAATAAAGATGTAAGTTAATCCAAATTCTTGCTTTAAATCATTGAGTAGGTTTAAAACTTGAGCTTGAACGGATACATCTAAGGCTGATACTGACTCGTCGCAAATAATAAATTTAGGGTTAACTGCTAGTGCCCTTGCTATACCAATACGCTGACGTTGACCGCCAGAAAACTCATGAGGGTAACGGTTGAAATGTTCTGCACCCAAACTTACTTTTTCTAATAGCTCTTCAACTCTCTTTTTACGTTCTTCATCATTGGCTAAAATTCCATGTACCTGCATAGGTTCCATTATAGCGTTCCCTATAGTCATACGAGGGTTTAATGAAGAATAAGGGTCTTGAAAGATAATCTGAACTTCCTTTCTAAACTCTCTGAGTTCTTGTTCATTTAAAGCGGCTATGTCTTTACCCTTATAAATCATTTGACCCGAAGTCGGCTCGTTAAGTCTTAAAATGGTTCTTCCTGTAGTCGTTTTACCACAACCTGACTCTCCAACTAAGCCTAAGGTTTCTCCAGGATAAACATCAAAGCTAATATCATCTACAGCTTTCACATAATCCGTGATTCCCCCAAAAAAGCCATTTCTTATTGGGAAATAGGTTTTAAGGTTTTTAATTTGAAGTAAAGGCTCTTGAGCAAACAATGCTTTTTGTTGTTTATCTCTTTCTGCTTTTGAGACTACTAAATCTTTAGTAAAGTCCTCAACAGAAATGTCATTGGCTACATTCTCACCTTTTTCATTGGTTTGCATAAAGTCGCCAACTGTCGGCAAAAATGTGTAACGCTTATCTAGTGGAGGGCGACAAGCTAATAGTCCTTTAGTATAGGGGTGTTGTGGGTTGTTAAAAATATCCCACACACTTCCTTGTTCTACGATATTTCCTTTGTACATCACCACCACTTTATCAGCTAACTCGGCAATAACACCTAAATCGTGAGTAATGAACAAAATACCCATATCATGTTCTTTTTGTAGCTTTTGCATCAGCTCCAAAATGGTTTTTTGAACGGTAACATCTAAGGCTGTTGTCGGCTCATCAGCAACCAATACGGAAGGCTGACAAGACATCGCCATCGCAATCATTACCCTTTGCTTTTGACCTCCAGATATTTGATGAGGGTAGGTGTTAAATATTCTTTCAGGGTCTGGCAATTGAACTTCTTCAAATAATTTAATGGTTAAATTTTTAGCCTCAGACTTACTGATGGATTGGTGTAGCATAATGGCCTCCATCACTTGGTCGCCACAAGTAAAAACAGGATTTAAAGATGTCATAGGCTCTTGAAATATCATAGCTATTTCATTACCTCTATATTGGCGCATTTCTTTTTCGGAAATTTGTAAGAAATCAACCGTTTCTCCGTCTTTTTTATGGAATAGTATTTCGCCGCCAGCAATTTTACCTGGGGGCGAAGGAACTAAACGCATAGCAGACAATGAAGTCACCGACTTTCCAGAGCCTGATTCACCAACAATACCAATGGTCTCGCCTTTATTGAGTGTAAAGCTTATATTATTTACAGCGGTTACTACTTTTCCTTCTGTATGAAACTCAGTAACAAGGTTTTTAAATTCTAATAAGGTATTGTTCATGATAGGTATATTTATGGCCTCAATTTAGGAGTTATCGTTTAATTATGCAACTTCTATTTGTTCTTCTGTAAGTATAGGTTTGCCCATGTATTTTAATAAAATTTGCGCTACAGTTAGTGTATCTTTCTGACAATATACTCGAATGCGTTCTAAATCCTGTTGTTGCCAATAGACTTTGGCGACTTGACTTCCGTCGATATCATCTTTGGGCGTTGGTATGTCAAATAATGCCGCCAACAATTTGATAGAGGTGTAATGTTTGTAATCCCCAAATTTCCACAACTCCATAGTATCTAGGTGGCGAACTTCCCACGGTTTTTTACCCGCTATTTCTAGTATCTTAGGTAGGGTTACTCCATTGACAATCATACGCCTACATAAAAAGGGGTAATCGAATTCCTTACCATTATGAGCACAGAGGTAATGACTTTTAGTCGCAAACTTATCGTCTAAAAGTGTTTTAAGCTCATTTAATAATAACTGCTCATCATCGCCATAAAAGGACTTAATCCTAAAAAAAGAAGTTTTGTTTTTCTCATAAATGTAGCCAACAGAAACACAGATTACTTTAGCAAATTCTGCCATTACACCTGCTTTTAGTCCATAAAATTCGTCTGGAGTTTGGCCTTCTGAACGCTGCCAACGTGTTTTTTCAGCCCACAACAATTGAAACTCCTCTGAAAGCTCAGAAAATGTGGGAGCTACAGGGACTGTTTCTACATCAAGGAATAGTATTTTATGAATAGAAATGTTTTCGAGCATAACAACTTCAAAGATAGGAATATCCCATCAGAATTATAGGGCAAAACTCAATAAGAAACTATTAGAGGAAACATCTGAAAACAAAAGATAAGATAAGCGTATTGCAATAACAATTTATAAGCCTTGACCTTTTTATCATCTTTTGTACTTATTCTCAAAGCTATTATTACAATTAAAATCAATAAAGCTACAGCTATACCGATTTCAAAAGAAGGTTGAGGTAAGGTGGATTCAAATAATATGCCGATAAATGAAGAACATAAATAGAAATCAAAAACAGACATATAAACTGATGAACCGAAATAAGATTAGGTATTAACCGATTTCTTTGGATTATGGCAAGACATAAACTTATAGATAGAGTCGGTAAAACCACAAAGCTGTACCAATTCAATTCTACACCTAAAAAGGTAAATGATGAAAGTGGGATTAAAAATATAAGAAGAAGTTTCATAAGAGATGGCTTTAAAATTCAAAGGTAAGTTATTCATTTACATACTGAAAGTCAAACAGCGTTTTGAGGTGACCTTTTAGCTTCTGCTGGACTTCTTGCATATCCACTTCCTTGCCCAATTCCTTTTGCATAGAAGTAACCGATTTATCGACTATACCACAAGGAATAATATTACCAAAATAGGACAAATCACAATTGACATTAAAGGCAAAGCCATGCATCGTTACCCATCGACTAGAACGGACTCCTAAGGCACATATTTTTCGAGCCTTTTCACTACCTAAATCTAACCAAACGCCCGTTTCCCCGTCTGAACGTGTGCTCTTAATTCCGTAGTCAGCAAGTGTTAAGATAACCGCTTCTTCAAGGTAGCGAAGATACTTATGGATATCAGTAAAGAAATTGTCTAAATCTAAAATGGGATAACCGACGATCTGTCCCGGTCCGTGATAGGTGATGTCCCCCCCTCTATTGATTTTATAAAAGGTCGCTCCTCTAGATTTGAGGTAACCTTCATTGACCAATAGGTTGTTTTCGTCGCCACTTTTACCTAAAGTATATACGTGAGGATGCTCACAAAATAAGAGGTAGGATAAGGTAGGGTCTTGTCTATTTTCCTTTCTGTTGTTTTTCTTAACATCAAGGATTTCATTAAATCGTTTTTCTTGATAGTCCCAAGCTTCTTTATAATCGATAAGCCCTAAATCTTGAAAAACAACTTTAGGCATACATTATAGCTTAGCTAAAGAACTCTTTAGGAAGTTAATAACATCTATTTCTATGGCATCTACTTCATTCATTTCTGATAAGTACCACGATACCCAATCGCCTAAGTGAATATGATATAGGCTATTTTCGATACGAGAATCACCTTTGCTCCAAACCTCAGAAATATTATCTGTGAATTTAGAAATGACTTCTTTGTTGATGTCTATTCTCACCTGATTTCTATCGTAATCACATTTGTTTCTAAAATATAATACACTTAAATTATCTGTATTTATTCTCCAACCTAACAATTCGTTATGATTCATTTCAGGGATAACGTGGTGCCAACATAACATTTTACTGTTTTCGTTGATTTGCTGGCGGAAACGAACCCCAACGCCTTCAAAGCCTGCCGCCGTATAAATTACAGGTGTTGTTCCATACAATTTAGTAGCTAATTCTTTGGCTTCTGATTTAATGGCCTCCTCATGGCTATCTAATAGGGCTATCCCTTTTTCAAATTCAGACATAAAAGAATTGTCTATCAAACCATAATGATTGAGTAAGAAAAACAACTGAGTAAAAGAATATCCAAACATAGCTCTAGGAGGTTGACCACTAGGGATTGTAATGCAATTAAATCCTTTTTCTTTAGCTAACTTTTCTAATGTGCCACCAGAAGTTACACAAGCTATCTGTGCTCTTCTCTTTTGACAGGCATCCAAAGCATAAAGCGTTTCTTCTGTGTTCCCAGAGTATGAAGAGGCTATTACTAATGTGTTTTCATCTACAAAATTCGGTATGTTATAATCTTTTGTTGCTGATATAGGCACATTGATATGCTCAGATACTAAATCGTTAACTATTGTTCCCCCGATTCCAGAACCTCCTAAACCACAAATAAGAACGTTATGTATATCAGCGTGAGGGTCGCTAAGAAAAGTAGTCTGACCTATTTCTAAAGCTTCTGTTAGGTGCTTAGTAAAGTCGCTGATGTAATCGTTCATTTTCATAATAAAGTGTGTTTTGTATAAGGTTATTTTTATTGGGTGTAAAACTACAAAATTAGAGCGTTAATTATTTAATATCTTTGTCGAAAATTAATTACATGCAAAGAGAGTTGTCAGAACAAGAGGTTGTGAGGAGAGAGTCCTTACAAAAGTTATTAGAATTAGGCATAAACCCTTACCCTTCAGAGTTATTTGATGTTAATGTTTCGGCTACTGAAATAAAGAAAAACTACAATTCTGATAAACTTGGCTATAAGAATATCCAAATTGCTGGTCGATTGATGAGTCGTAGAGTAATGGGAAAAGCCTCTTTTGCTGAGCTACAAGATAGTACGGGTAGAATACAACTCTATTTTAATCGAGATGAAATTTGTCCCGATGAGGATAAAACCATGTACAACACCGTCTTTAAAAAACTCCTTGATATTGGAGACTTTATAGGGGTTAAGGGCTATGTGTTTACTACTAAGGTTGGTGAAATTTCTATACATGTAGAAAGTTTCGTTGTTTTAAGTAAAACACTAAGACCATTACCGTTGCCAAAAACCGATGCTGATGGTAAAATATACGATGCCTTTACTGATCCAGAGAAAAGATACCGTCAGCGTTATGTTGATTTGGTGGTTAATCCACACGTTAAAGAAGCATTTATTAAGCGAACACAGCTGACTAACTCTATGCGTTCTTATCTAAATGATAAAGGATATCTAGAAGTAGAAACGCCTGTTTTACAACCTATTTATGGAGGTGCGGCAGCACGTCCTTTCAAAACACATCACAACACTTTAGACATGCCTCTTTATTTACGTATTGCAAACGAGCTCTATCTCAAGAGATTGATTGTTGGTGGTTTTGATGGTGTTTATGAATTTTCTAAAGATTTTAGAAACGAGGGAATGAGTAGATTTCATAATCCAGAGTTTACGCAAGTTGAACTGTATGTGGCTTATAAAGACTACAATTGGATGATGGATTTGGTGGAAGAAATGGTAGAAAAAATTGCTTTAGACCTACACGGCACTACTGAAGTACAAGTTGGCGAAAACCTCATCAATTTCCAAAGACCTTGGAGGCGATTTACTATGTATGAAGCCATTGAAAACTGCACAGGTATTGATATTTCTGAAATGGACGAGGCAACTATGGCAAAGACAGCCAAGGAGTTAGGAATTAGTGTAGATTCTTCTATGGGTAGAGGTAAGTTAATTGACGAGATTTTTGGGGGGAAATGTGAAGGGCAATTGATACAGCCTACATTCATAACAGATTACCCTGTTGAAATGTCGCCATTGGCCAAAAAACACAGAAAAAAACAGGGTTTAGTAGAACGATTTGAAGCTATTTGTAATGGTAAAGAAATATGTAATGCATTTTCAGAGCTTAATGACCCTATTGACCAAAGAGAACGTTTTGAAGAGCAATTAAAATTAGCAAAAAGAGGTGACGAAGAAGCTATGGTCTTAGATGAAGATTTTTTACGTTCCATAGAATATGGTATGCCTCCTACGGCTGGACTAGGAATTGGTATTGATAGATTATCTATGATAATGACCAATAGTAACTCTATTCAAGATGTGTTATTCTTCCCTCAGATGAAGCCTGAAAACAATACCGAATAATAAATGTCTTTGTTCAAAAACATAGCGGTAATTGGTGGTGGTAGTTGGGCAACAGCTATCATTAAGATGCTCTCAGAAAATCAAGAATCACTGAGTTGGTGGATGCGTAACGATGATAATATTGCCCACATCAAACGCTATGGCAACAACCCCAATTATATTAGCGCTGCCGAGTTATTTCCTAACAAACTCACAATCGATTCTGATATTAATGCTATTGTTGATGCCGCTGATTGTATCGTCCTGGCCGTACCATCAGCTTTTTTGGTAACAACTCTAGGATCTTTGAGTGTATCAATAAAAGATAAATTTGTGGTGTCTGCAATAAAGGGAATTGTACCTGAGAATAATACTATAATTGGCGATTATCTACATGAAAATTATCACATTTCTTATGAAAATATAGGTGTTGTAACAGGTCCGTGCCATGCTGAAGAAGTCGCTTTAGAACGCCTTTCATACTTAACGGTTGCTTGTGAAGATGTTAGGAAAGCAGAATGGTTTACTGAGCAAATTGCCTGCCGATATATCAAAGCTAATGTTTCTGAAGATATCTATGGTACTGAAATTGCTGCTGTACTAAAAAACGTAATAGCTATAGCTTCCGGAGTTTGTCATAGTTTAGGTTATGGTGATAATTTTCAAGCCGTTTTAGCCTCTAATGCCATACGAGAAATCAAACGCTTTGTAGATGCTGTTCATCCTATTAAAAGAGATATCAAAGAGTCAGCCTATTTAGGTGACTTATTGGTTACTGTATATTCTCAATTCAGTAGAAACCGAACCTTTGGAAATATGATAGGTAAAGGATATTCTGTAAAGTCAGCACAGCTAGAAATGAATATGGTCGCTGAAGGCTATAATGCTGTTAAATGTATCAAAGAAATTAACGAGCAATACAATATTGAGATGCCAATTACAGATGCCGTCTTTAACATTTTATACGAAAAGATTTCTCCTGTAATAGAGATGCGCTTATTATCCGATAGGCTGAATTAGTCGCACTTTTGACAAACATCAAGAGATTCAAAACTCCATTTATTAGAGCGGCTATATCCAATTTATTCACAAGAATTTTCTTCGCTATTGTAAAACCACCTTTCAAAATAGGCTCTGCACATAACTCATCTGTTGTTGGTACATAGCTTCATTTAGGTTGTTTTCTTCGCAATTTTAAACAAAGAGAAAAAAGACAATAGATGTTGATAGAAATTATGTTGATTGTACTAATTTCAAAAATTATACTTTTTTGGATTAGGGTTTTTCCTATCTAAGATAAGCTTTGCCTTAGTCTTGCCTACTAAATTCTCCAATTCTTTTTGACTGGCTTCTAAAACACGTTTTACAGAGCCAAAATGACTGATTAAAGTTTCGACTGTCTTTGGCCCAATGCCTACAATACCATCTAATGATGTACCTAAACTGTTTTTACTTCTTCGGTTTCTGTGGTGGTTAATACTAAAACGATGGGCTTCATTGCGAAGCTGCTGAATGACTTTTAGACTTTCGGAACGTTTGTCTAAGTACAAGGGAATACTATCATTAGGAAAATATATTTCTTCTAACCTTTTGGCAATACCTATTATCGCTATGGTATGATGTAGGTTTAGTTTTTCTAAGCTTTTTAAAGCAGAGCTGAGCTGTCCTTTACCGCCATCTATTACTATAAGTTGAGGTAGGTCTTGACCTTCATTCATTAAGCGTTTATAGCGTCTAAATACCACCTCTTCCATAGATGCAAAATCATCAGGGCCTGATACGGTTTTGATATT
>CAXFLH010000062.1:0-9123 GCA_964003875.1 uncultured Flavobacteriales bacterium
CCATCAAACTCATGTTCTTCATGACTTTTTTTATTTGGGTTGTTCCCTTTGTGACGATGATTAGGATTTTTCTCTTTGCCGTTAGGATTGTTATTGTTGTTGTTGGTGCGTTTACTCTTGGGGTTATCTTTTTGCTTTTTCTCTCTTTGCTTTTTAGCTTCTTCGGATTTTTTTTCTACGGAGAGTTGTTTAGCTTGAACATCTAGTATTTCGTATACAAGTTCTTGTTTTTTTAATTTTTGATAGCGTGGTACGCCTAAGTCTTTTGCTATATCTTTAAGTTCTGGTAATAGCTTTTTGTTTAATGTATGTATATCAATCATTTGATATTATAAGTTTGGGTTAATTTTTTGAATGAATTAATTTAAAGTAAAAGAGTGGGTATTTTTCATAGAGTTCTGTAGAACCAGAGTGCAATTATACTAATAATTTATTTCAAAACAAGTGATGTCTTTGATTTTAATGGTTTAATTTTGTACCAAATTCTATTTTTTTACAGTCTATGATTCAGAGAGTTCAATCTATTTATATGTTGTTTTCAATAATTTTTATGATAGCAATAACCTATTTTTTGCCAGTTTTGATTAGTAAAAAAGGCGAGGTCTTTTTCACTCATCAATCAATATATGCTCATATAACAATACTTGTGTCATCTTTTTTATTGTTTTATTCTATCTTCTTATTCAAGAATAGAAAAAAACAATTGTTATTTAATCAGATTAGTAAGTTTTTACTGTCAGCTACTTTCTTCATTTTGTTCTTTACTAAGGGAGAACTTTTTCCTGATAGAGGCATGTTTGTTTTTATAATTCCTTATGTTCTTATTTTATTAGCCAATAGATTCATTAAAAAAGACGAGAAGTTGGTTCAATCGGCTGATAGGATCCGTTAGTGTCTGTTAAACTCTATAACTTCTAGATTTTTTACTTCTCCTTTTTCGATATCGAATCGTAACATAGTAATAACCTTGTGAATACCGTAGTTTCCTGCTGCACCTGGGTTCATATGTAATATCTCACGATTCTTGTCATACATTACTTTCAAAATATGAGAATGTCCACAAATGAATAAATCAGGACTATTTTTATCTAATTCTTCCCTTATGTTTTTAGTATAGTTGTAGGGGTAGCCACCTATATGTGTTATCCATACTTTGACACCTTCGCATTCAAAACGTAAATCTTTAGGGCATATAGCTCTAATCTTGTGGTTGTCTATGTTGCCATATACAGCTCTTAATGGTTTGAAAGCAGTTAGTTGGTCTATCACTTCTAGTGTGCCAATATCTCCAGCATGCCAAATTTCATCACAATTTTTAAAGTGCTCAAACACTTTGGGGTGCAAAATAGAGTGTGTGTCAGAAAGTAGACCAATTTTCATTAATAAGTTTCTAGTGTTTTTATACGATTTTTTTCTACCCAACCATTTTGACCATCTAGAAGTTTAATTAGAAACATATCTTCACTTTCATCTAAAATGAATACTTTATTGCCTCTGTCTACATTTCCACTAGACTGATAGTTGATGTTATCATCAAATAACTTAGCTTCTTTAAGAATTATACCATAGACTTTGTTTTCTTGAATGTTGGCATTATACATTTGAGCCCCCATTAAAAAAGTAATTATGATACTTAAAAGTAGTCCATTAAATTTCCACTTTTTTCTATTTTTGATAAATAATATTAAAAATGCTGATGAAAGCCATATTCCAGTTATTGATAAAACGCTCCACATCTTTTGTGAAAGCTGATGAGTAATATTGTTCCACCATCTTATATAAAACAGTTGAGGTATAGGTTCAATTAAAGTGATTCTATTTTGAGCTAAAGCTAGGTTGTTTAGAGCGTCTTTATCTTTTTTTATTTGAAGTGCTTTTTCGTAATAATAAATACTTGAAGGAATTTTGCCAAATTGATAATTGGCATTGGCAAGGTTAAAATAAAGCTCAAAAGAATAATAGTTGGAATCTAAAATAGTTTGGTAATTGTCAATTGCTTCAGCATATTTTTCAGTCTGGTAGTGTTCATTGGCAGTAATAAATAGGCTGTCTAAATGGGTTTTAGAAAACCCTAATAATGACATGAATGTAAATACGATGACTAATCTATACTTCATTATTTTTTTAGGTCTTGTTCTACTTCAATTATTACTGCTGTGGCTTTTTCATAAACCTCTTTCATATCTTCAGTTTCTAATGCTGAAGGGGCAAAACGACAAAACTCACATTTTTCTATAATTGATGTGAAGTTGTTTATTACTGTTTCAGTCACTCCATTTTTATTAAAGTAGTCATTGATAGTGTCTTTTGATAGATCAGCCATATTTACGTTAAATTTATTTGAGAAATAATTCCAAAGCGACTTTTCTATTTCTTCAAAAAATTGCTCTTTTTCATCATTTTCGAGGTGTTTTTGGGCTTTTTTGAGTCTTTTTTGAGCAAAAACAAGCGATTTCCTATATTTTCTTAAAACAGGATTTCTATTGTTCTTTTCCTCAAAATATAAGTATACGAAGTGTACAATAACAGCTAAAATTGGTATTGAAACTAGTATTATAAATAGCCATTTGTTGAAAGGACTATAGTCAAATCTTTCTAGCGTTGTGTCTGCTTTTATTGTACTGAATGCTTCAGAATTATTGTTGTTTTGAAGTTCTTCAGAAGATAAGAAGGAGTTCTCGTTGTTTTCGCCCTTTAAAACATTTATTGTTATGTCTTGAGTTTTAAGGCTTTTGTAAGTCTTTGTTTTGGTGTTAAAGTAGCTAAATCCTACTCCTTCTATGGTGTATTCCCCTTTGTATCTTGGTATTAATAGGTGTTCAAATTCGACACTTCCTGCGATTCCACTTTTTGTACTAAATGTTTTGTCTTTTTTTTGTGGGTCATAAGCTTCAAAGTTTGAAGGGAAATCAATAGGGATATTATCTATTAAGTGGATATTACCATTTCCAGATAGGATCAGCTTGTAATTAATAGCTTCATTGGCATCGGCAGTTGTTTTGTCTACTGACGATTTAACTTCAAATTGACCTACTGCGCCATTAAAATTTTCAGGCGCACCATTTGGTAAATCTTTTACATTAACCGAAATATTTTTTGATTGTATTTTTTCTTCAATATTTTGATAAGAACCAAACATTCCAAACGGATCTCCAAATGGGTCTCTTCTGTTACGTTGTTTTTTAACTTGCACAGTGACATTTATTTCCATCGGGTCAATATTTAACTTACCACTTTTTTGAGGAGTTAAGATAAATCGACTTATTTCCCAAACGTTGTGTCTTACACCATCTATAACTTCTAATTTAGGCGTTGATTTAGTTTCTATATCTTCTTTCCAAAAGCCATTGAGTTCAGGTGTAGTTGATATATTAATGTCAGCTAAATTTATTTTTGAGTACAGTTTGTAACTTACTACTATTTGTTCACCTTGATAGATGTTTCTTTTATTAACTGTAGCCTTTATATAAACTTTTTCAGCTATGTTGTAACTATCACTAGATTTGGTCTTAGGATTAGCTTTGGTTACATTCATTATTCCTGCTTTGGAACGAATAAGCTTTCCATTTGAAGTAATACTTGCTTCTCCAATCTTGAGTTCCCCTTCCTTTAGTGCGGTTACGTAGTAGGAGTAGGTAGTGCTTTGAGAACGGCTAATTTTGCCATTAATTATTTGCATACTACTGCTTGAAGATTGATTAGGTCCGCTTATTTTTCTTAGTCCATTTAAGGTCGGAGGATTAAAGCCTGTGCCTTCTCCATCTAGAGTGAAATCTATTCTAAATTCTTCGCCAACAGCTACTGGATTTTTGCTAACACTTAACTCTAAGGTTTGTCCAAATGAGAGTGCAGGTAAAAAAGCAAGTATGTAAACAATCCAATTTTTCATCTACCAATCCTTTAGAATTTTGAGTTTAACTCCCTTTTGTTTCTTTTTTTGCAAGTCTTCCTGAAGTTCTTTTTCTTGTTGTTGTAGAGCATCTAAAATTTGTTGTGCTTCTTCTTCAGTCATCTCGTTAGGGTCTTGAGGTTGTTTGGGTTCTTCTTTTTTCTCTTCTTCTGATTGTTCCTCTTTTTCATCTTGGTTTTCATCTTTATCTTTTTCTTTTTTTTCCTCCTCTTTTTCCTCCTTCTTGTCTTCTTCTTTTTCTTCTTCCTTTTGCTCTTCTTTCTCTTGATTTTGACTTTGATTTTTCATTCGCATAGCATACGCCAAATTGTGTTTAGTATCCAAGTCTTTTGGGTTGTTTCGCAGTGCATTTTTAAAGGCTTCTATGGCTTCGTCTAATTTTTGCTCTTTAAGTAATGAATTCCCCAAGTTATGATAGCTTTCTGACTTTTTTATTTTATCATCAGTTTTTTCTGAAAGTGCTTTGAACAATGAATTAGCTTCACTGTAACGTTCTTGTTTATAAATTGCATCAGCCATATTAAAAGAAGCTTCATATGAGCTTTGGTCTTTCATCAATGCTTCTCTATATAGTTGTTCAGCATCGCTGTAGGAACTGTCTTTATAGGCGGTATTGCCTTTTCTGATTTTACCATTGGGGTGTTGAGCAAAAACAACAACTGAATTTAGTAGAATAACAAATAATGTGAGTCTAATTTTCATCTTCTTCAAACAAATTAATTTTACTACTCCATTTATTTTTTCTTCCTTTCATTAGTGTTTCTATAATTAGAAGAATTATAGCCAATCCAATAAACCATTGGAATCGGTCTTTATAATCAGTAAATACTTTGGAGCCAATTTCTTTTTTCTCCATTTTGTTTATTTCTTTAAACAAAGCATTTAGACCACTTTGTGTCGAATTGGCACGAATATAAGAGCCTCCACCTGATTGGGCTATTTGTTTGAGCATTTCTTCATTTAAGTTAGTAATAATAGTATTTCCTTCTCTGTCTTTTTGATAAGATGTTATGGTACCGTATCTATTTTTAATTGGAATAGGGCCACCTTCAGCAGAACCCATTCCTATAGTGTGTACAAAAATGCCTAATTCTTGTGCTTCTTTAGCCTTTTCAATAGCATCATCTTCGTGATTTTCACCATCTGTAATGACAATTATGGCTTTGTTTTGGTCATTGTTTAAATCAAAACTTTTTATAGATAATTCAATAGCTTTTCCTATAGCCGTTCCCTGAGTAGGTACTATACTAGTATTGATGGTAGATAAAAATAACTTAGCAGCAGAGTAGTCGGTTGTAATTGGGAGCTGTACATAAGCATCACCAGCAAAAACAATCAGTCCTATTCTGTCACCATCAAGTCTATCAATCAATTTAGATATGGATTGTTTAGCTCTCATTAAGCGGTTAGGCTGTAGGTCTTCAGCCAACATACTATTTGATAAATCAATAGCAATCATTAAATCGACTCCTTCTCTTTTTACCTCTTCCATTTTAGAGCCAATTTGAGGATTGGCAATACCTATAATGAGTGAGCCAATTGCAATAGCGAACAAAATAAATTTGAATCTTAGCTTAAACTCTGAAGCCATAGGCATAAGTTTATAGACTAGCTTAAGTTGTCCAAATACTTCAATAGCTTTTTTTCTCCATCTTACAGAAAGGATAAATCCAAGGATTATTATTGGTATCAGAACCAATAAAAACAACCATTCGCTATTTTGGTATCTCAACATTATGTTATACTTCTAAATATAGTGTGCCTGAGTGCAAATTCAATAATTAATAAAGTTAAAGCCAAAAGTGCTAAAGGAAAAAATTCTTCTTTCTTCTTATGATATTCTTTAACTTCAATCTTCGACCTTTCCAATTGATCGATTTCTCTATAAATGGACTCTAGAGCTTTGTTTGAAGTTGCTCTAAAATACTGACCATTAGTCACAGATGCTATATTTTGTAGTGTTTCTTCGTCTATTTGTACTTCGACATCTTGATATACTGTTGTGCCAAAAGGTGTTTTAAAAGGATAAGGAGCATATCCTTGTGTGCCAACACCAATGGTATAAACTCTTATGCCGAACTTCTGTGCAATCTTAGCAGCCGTTAAAGGGGCTACCGAGCCTTGATTATTGACTCCATCTGTCAATAGAATAATAACTTTACTTATAGCCTCACTTTCTTTTAGTCTGTTTACGGCAGTAGCTAAGCCCATACCGATAGCAGTTCCATCTTCAACCATTCCACTCTTAACATTTGCAAATAAATTTTGTAATACTTGGTGGTCTGTAGTTAAAGGACATTGAGTGAAACTCTCGCCACTGAATATCACTAGTCCAATCCTATCATTTGGTCGTCCTGAAATGAAATTCATAGCCACATTTTTTGAAGCTTCCAATCTATCTGGCTTTAAATCTTGCGCCAACATACTCCCCGATATATCCATTGAGATGACAATATCAATACCTTCTGTTGTCATATCTTCCCAAGATAAGGTCGATTGTGGTCGGGCAAATGCAATCATTAGAATCGCTAAAGCTATGGTTCTAAATAGAAATAAAAGATGACGCCCTTTTGCCTTCCAACTATTTTGAGTAATACCTTTTAAAGAAGAAATTTGCAGTTGTGCGGCTTGTTCTCTTTGTCTAAAGTAATACCATATCCAGAGTAATGGCACTAGAGCCAAAGCGTATAAAAAATCGGGGTTATAGAATGTCCAATTATTCCACATCATCGATTTCTTTTTGAGGTTTTGTTTGATGAATAAAGTCGTATCCTATTTTTAAGCTTTCTTCATTTTCTATTTGTAAAGGCTTAGCCTTAGCGAATTTGGCTAAATCAGCTCTAGTCAAAAGTTCTTTTAGCTTAATAGTATCTATACCTTTTTGGTGAAGCTGAAAAAGAATTTCTTGAGTAGGTATTTCCATTGCTGGGGTACCAATACCGTTTTCAATATAAGTTCTAATAATTTCAGAAAGCTCACTGTAGTATTCCTTTACATTATCTTCTTGCCATAATTTTTTGGCATTTAGTTTTTCCAGTTCGTTAAGAGCAATTTCATAGGGTGGAATTACTCTTTCAACGGTTTCGGTTTTTACTGGAGTTTTCTCTCTGTTTTTGATATACCATCTTATTGCGTAAATCAATAGGGCAATAATGAGAAGTGCTAGAAGGTAAGGGCTTAGTTCCTCAAAACTTATTGGAGTATGTATAGGTGCTTTAATATCTTTAAGTTCAGCATCTTCTGCCATTTCGATTGTATTTACTATAACGGCAATAGAGTCGCTAACAAACGACTTAAACTGAACAGACGGTATGTAATAAACCCCGCTATCCCAAACTGTCAAAACATAAGATTGTGTGAGTTGCCATCCTTGTTCAGTTTTTATACTGTCTATTAGTGATTTAGAAACAATTTCTAATGCACCTATTGTATCAGTGAAATGGGGTAGGCTATCGCCATCTAAAAGCTCAGCTTGAATGCTATAGTTTATTTGATCGCCAATAAGGATATTGGTGCTATCAACTTTCACACTAAGTTGTGCAAACATAGCTGTGGGAAGTAGAAGAAGTGTTAGTAGCTTTTTCATTTCCCTCTTCGTTTAAAAAATTGGATTAGTGGCTTTATATAATCTTTATCAGTACGCAGTTGAATGGTATCAACACCGCTTGTTTTAAACAATTGATTTATGGACTTTTCATTTTCCATATAATTTTTGTGATAAGAGTTTCTTATTTCTTTGCTACTTGTGTCAATCCATTTGATTTGTCCTGTTTCGGAGTCTCTCATTTGAACAAGTCCTACATTAGGTAATTCTTCTTCTCTTAAATCATGTATCCTAATGGCTACTAAATCGTGTTTTTTATTGGCTATTTTTAGGGGAGCGTCAAAGTCATCAGCAATGAAATCAGAGATAACAAAACAAACGCTGCGTTTTTTTATAACATTATTGAAAAAACGTAATGCTTCGCCAATATTTGTTCCTTTGTTTTCAGGTTCAAATGCTATTAATTCTCTAATAATTCTTAGAATATGAGATTTCCCTTTTTTTGGCGGAATGAATTTCTCGACCTTATCACTGAAGAAAATAACTCCGATTTTATCGTTGTTTTGGATAGCCGAAAAAGCAATGACAGCTGATAATTCAGTCACTAACTCTTGTTTCATTTGATTTTGTGTTCCAAAGTTTTTGGAGCCACTAACGTCAATCAAGAGTATGACGGTCATTTCTCTTTCTTCTTCAAATACCTTGATAAAAGGGTTGTTGAAACGAGCAGTTACATTCCAATCTATAGTTCTGATATCATCGCCGGGTTGGTATTCTCTGACCTCACTAAAAGCCATTCCTTTACCTTTGAATGCAGTGTGGTATTCACCTGCAAATATATGATTGGAAAGACCTTTAGTCTTCAATTCAATTTTCCGAACTTTTTTTAATAATTTGCTGGTCTCCATTATGGAATTTCAACAGTATTTAGAATTTCAGTAATAATATCTTCGCTAGTAATGTTTTCAGCTTCAGCTTCGTAAGATAAGCCTATCCTATGTCTTAGAACATCGTTGCAAATTGAACGAATATCCTCAGGTATTACATAACCTCTACGTTGTATAAATGCAAATGCTTTAGCTGCAGATGCTAAGCTGATACTTGCTCTTGGTGAGGCACCAAAACTAATTAAGTCCTTGAATTTTGTTAAGCCAAATTTTTCTGGAAAACGTGTTGCAAAAACGATATCTACAATATACTGCTCTATTTTCTCGTCCATATACACTTCTTTGACAAGTTCTCTAGCAGTAATTATCTGTTGTGGCTTGAGTATCTGATTAGCTTTAGGGAAAGATTTTGCTAAATTATTTCTAATGATCTGCTTTTCTTCATCTTTAGTAGGGTAGTCGATAACTACTTTTAGCATAAATCTATCAACTTGGGCTTCTGGTAAAGGATATGTTCCTTCTTGCTCAACAGGATTTTGTGTGGCTAAAACAAGAAATGGCTCATCCAATTTGAACGTTTCATCGCCTATGGTGATTTGACGTTCTTGCATAGCTTCTAAAAGTGCAGATTGTACTTTTGCCGGAGCGCGATTGATTTCATCAGCTAGTATAAAATTAGCAAAAATTGGACCTTTTTTTACCGAGAATGTTTCGTTTTTTGGACTATATATTTGTGTTCCTAAAACATCGGCAGGTAATAAGTCAGGTGTAAATTGTATTCT
>CAXFLH010000063.1:0-9026 GCA_964003875.1 uncultured Flavobacteriales bacterium
ATACCACCTCTTCCATAGATGCAAAATCATCAGGGCCTGATACGGTTTTGATATTAAATAAACGATAGTCCTTCTTGCATGGTTTAGCGTTTTTGAAAACCACACAGGCTGCGACTGGGTTAGCACCCTGGATGTTGGAGTTGTCAAAACATTCGATATGATGAGGTTTTGAGCTGAGCCGCAAATCATGTTGCAACTTCTCCAATACTCTTTTATTGTCTAATCGGTGGCGCAATTCTTCATTTTTGCGAATACGGTCTTTTTGTATGTTTTTAGCATTCTTAAAACATAGGTTGACTAATTTGTATTTATCACCAATTTTGGGAACAGAAATTTTTAAATTTTGCCACTTAGACTCAATGGGGATATTTAAAAACGCCTCCTTTGATGTACTGTGAAAACGTTGGCGTATCTCTGTAATAGCCATTGTAAGTAGTTCTTCGTCTGTTTCGTCTAATTTCTTTTTGATCTCCATAGCGTGGGCTTGTATAATTGCACCGCTAGACACTTTAAAAAAATTAATGTACGCATAATCTTGGTCGGAAACAATACTAAAAACATCAACGTCATTAATGGTAGGGCTAACAATAGATGACTTAGACTGATAATGTTCTAACTGTTCTATCTTTTCCTTTACAATTTGAGCTTTTTCATACTCCATTTTTTGTGAAAGCTTGAACATTTCTGCTTTGAAATGTTGAACCACAGAACGTATATTTCCTTTTAATATTTGGCGTATTTGTTCAATATCTTGCTCGTAATGTTGGTCATCTTGTTTGCCAGTACATGGGGCTAAGCAGTTGCCTATATGATATTCCAAACATTCTTTGAATTTTCTCGCTTGAATATTTTGTTCAGACAAATGGTATTTACATGTTCTTAGAGGGTAAATCTGCCGAATAAAATTCAGCATAGCGCTAATGATTTTTGGATTAGTGTAGGGGCCAAAATATTCTGAGCCATCTTTGATGAGCTGTCTAGTGTAGAATACTCTAGGAAAAGGTTCTTTTTTGATACAAATCCAAGGGTAGGTTTTATCGTCTTTGAGTAAGATGTTATAACGAGGTTGGTATTTTTTGATAAGGTTGTTTTCAAGCAACAAGGCGTCCATTTCGGTGTCAACAACTAGGGTTTCGATCCGGTGTATTTTACGTACCATAAAAGTTGTTTTGAAGCTGTCGTGTTTGCGATTGAAATAAGATGACACCCTGCGTTTAAGATTTTTAGCCTTCCCGACATATAAAAGAGCTTGTTTGGCGTCATAAAAGTGATATACTCCCGGCTCGACGCTAAGGTTCTGTAATACAGATTTAATGTCTTCTGAAACTTCCATCAAGTTCCAAAAATACGGATTTATAAAGGATTATCCGAAGTATCGTCTTCTTGCTCTAGATTGGTATAGGTGTTTTGTGGTTCTAAAGGTTTCAAGGCTTGGTGTAGTCGACAAACAAAATATGTAAATATATAACTGAAAAATCAGAACAATATACAAGAGTTTAGTCTAAGTTATGCTAGATTGTTCAATTTGAACCATTCGTGGGGTACCACACCAATAAGCTAAGAATATAACAGCAAAGAGATAAAAAGGCAATAGCATTAGAAGTAAGAGTTTTTTCATGGGACAAAATTAATATGTTTAGTTCTGAGCAAT
Organism: uncultured Flavobacteriales bacterium; assembly: GCA_964003875.1. GTDB lineage: Bacteria > Bacteroidota > Bacteroidia > Flavobacteriales > UBA7312 > UBA8444. Next base: position 1,652 of record CAXFLH010000063.1, read on the forward strand.
TCAAATATAGTCCTTATTTTTGGTTCAAATTATTCGCTTAATGAAAGTAGCAGTTGTAGGTGCAACAGGTATGGTAGGACAAGTTATGCTCAAAGTCTTGGAGGAACGTTCGTTTCCTCTTAATGAACTATTAGTTGTTGCTTCTTCCAAATCTGTTGGCCAAAGTGTAACATTTAGGAATAAAAATTTAATTGTTATTTCTATAGAAGATGCTGTAAGTGAACGTCCTGATCTCGCTTTATTTTCAGCAGGTGGAAGTGTTTCCTTAGAATGGGCACCTCGTTTTGTAGAAATAGGTACTAAAGTGATTGACAACTCTTCGGCTTGGCGACTGACTAACCCTCTTATTGTTCCGGAAATTAATGGTAATACCTTAACTAGAGAAGATAAAATTATTGCCAACCCAAACTGCTCTACCATTCAGCTGTTGATGGCATTAAAGCCTTTACATGATGTTTATACAATTAAACGTGTAGTAGTCTCTACCTATCAGTCTATCACAGGAACTGGTGTAAAGGCTGTTAGACAATTAGAAAATGAAAGTAATGGAATTAAGGGAGAAATGGCGTATCCTTACCCTATTCATGAAAACGCTTTACCTCATTGCGATATCTTTGAAGAAAACGGTTATACTAAAGAAGAAATGAAGTTAGTTAGAGAGACTAAAAAAATAATGGGAGATAAAAGTATAGAAGTTAGCGCAACAACTGTAAGAGTGCCTGTCAAAGGGGGGCATTCTGAGAGTGTTAATGTAGAGTTTGATAATGATTTTGAGTTATCTAAGGTGCGTCAATTATTGCACGATTTTCCAGGCGTTAGTGTTCAAGATAACCCAGATGTTAACACCTACCCTATGCCTATTTATGCCGAAGGTAAAGACGAGGTATTTGTGGGGCGAATACGACGCGATTTCTCTCAAGGAAAAACATTAAATATGTGGGTGGTTTCTGATAATCTCAGAAAAGGCGCTGCCACCAATGCAGTGCAAATTGCAGAACACCTTTACAAGAAAGATTTAATATGATTATTAGTCATAAATATAAATACGTTTTTGTGGGCCTACCTTTGGCGGCCTCGACAGCCATATCGAAAGAGTTGTGTGAACAATATGATGGCAAACCAATACTTGCTAAACATTCTATCTATCAGGATTTTTTGAAAATAGCGACAGAAGAAGAAAAAAAATACAAAGTTATAGCCTGTGCTCGAAATCCCTTAGATATTTCTGTGAGCTATTATACTAAGATGATAAACGATAGTAGTGGTAATTTTAGTAATGAGAAATTGTTAAGAAAAAATGGTGGTCACCTAAAAATGAGGGACTTCAAATTGTCTAAATATTTGAGAGATAATAATATTAGCTATATAGATTTTTTACGTCTTTATTACCAATTTCCTTTTGATAATTGGCTAAGTATTACTGCCCCGTATTGTAGTTTTATTATTCGCTTCGAAAACTTACAAGAAGACTTTGAAAAGGCCTTAAAATATTGTGATATTTCTCCAAAGCGAGAATTACCTGTGATAAACAAAACCATGCAAAAAGTAACTTATGAAAGTTTTTATAACGAAGAAAATAGTGAGTTAAGCCTTTCTATTTTTGGGCCTTATATGTTAAAGCACGGTATGGCTTTTCCAAAAATATGGAAGGGGAAGAGGGTGAGTTCTTACAGTCTTTTTTTATTCAAGCTGTTTGGATTTGTTAGAAGAATATATTGGACTAAAAAAAGCCTTAGAAACACCAATGCACAAAAAGTTTACAAAGAGTTATTAAAAAATCACCAATAACTATTTGAAGAAAGAACGGTGAAAAATCAAAATATTGATAACTCCCGTACTAATAGCAGCATCAGCAATATTAAAGATTGGTCTGAAGAAGATAAAATGATTGCCCCCAACAAAAGGAAACCAGCTAGGAAAATGTCCATTAATCAATGGAAAGTAAAACATATCGACAACCTTTCCTTGAAGAAAACTAGAATACCCCCTCTCAAAAACAGTCGCTATTTGCCCATAACTTTCAGAAAAAATCATACCATAAAAAGCACTGTCAATCATGTTGCCAATAGCACCGGCAAGAATAAGGGATATACTATAAATAATACCTTTTTTTACCTGAGTATTTGCCAATTTAACCCAATAAACGCCAATGGCTACGATGGCTATTATTCTGAAAATACTTAGTATATATTTACCTAAATTTCCCCCAAACTCCATACCAAATGCCATTCCGTTGTTTTCGGTAAAATGTAAGATGAACCAATCAAAAAAATATATTTCTTGACCAATCATCATATTTGTCTTTATCCAAACCTTTAATAGCTGGTCTAGGATTAATACAAAAGCAATAAGTAAAGATGATTTTTTTAACATGAAGTCTTATTGTGCTCGCTTAGCTTCAATACTAAGCGTTGCATGTGGAACTAGTTTAAGGCGTTCTTTTTGAATTAGCTTACCCGTAACCCTACAAACTCCATAGGTTTTGTTATCAATACGTTTTAGAGCATTGTATAGGTTGTGGATAAACTTTTCTTGCCTTAAAGCTAATTGAGCATTCTCTTCTTTAGATAGCGTTTCTGAACCTTCTTCAAAACCTTTGAAAGTAGGTGAGGTGTCGTCAGTCCCGTTGTTAGAGTCATTTGTATAAGCACTCTTGATAAGCTCTAAATCGTTTTCTGCTTTATCAATTTTATCTTGAATGATTTGACGAAATTCTTCTAATTCTGAATCGCTATATCTGGTTTTTTCGCTTGACATATCTTTATCTTTTTAATAATTCTATTCTTGTATATACTCCTTCCGTCAGCTCTATTTCTTCTTCTTTTTCTAAGGAATTGTAAGGTGTAATACGTATCTCATCAGCTAAAGTTTCAGAACAAATATAATTTAAATTATTGTTAATTGCATTGGCTAATTTTTCTTCAGCACTTAAGGTAATTTCTATTCGGTCTGTGACCTCAAAACCTAAATCTTTTCTAAGGTTTTGAACTCGGTTTATTACTTCCCTTGCTAAACCTTCGCTTATTAGATTGTCGCTAAGGCTAATATCTAAGGCAACAGTATTACCGTTCATAGACGTAACTACCCAACCCGGAATATCTTCAGTAGTAATGATGACATCGCTTAGGTCTATTTGAATTTCTGAACCCCCTATATTTAAAGGGTAACTTTCTTCTTGTTCAATAGTACTAATATCTTCAGAAGTAAATTGAGAAATGGCTTGAGAAATAGCCTTCATCTGTTGACCGAATTTAGGGCCTAGGGTTTTGAAATTGGGTTTTACTTTCTTGACTAAAATGCCTGAGTCAGAAGTCATAAATTCAAGTTCTTTAACATTAACTTCTGACAATACTAGATCTTTTACAGCCTCTATTTGAATCTTAACTTTATCATTAAGAACAGGCACCATCATTTTTTGCAAAGGCTGTCTTACTCTTAAATTTTCCTTCTTTCTTAAAGAAAATACCATTGAAGTTAGGTCTTGAGCCAATCGCATCTGTTCTTCTAAAGCCGTATCAATAACTTCGGACTTTGACTTTGGCCATTGAGCTAAGTGAACGGATTCTAATTTGGTTTTTTGTGTCGCTTGGTTAAGGTCGCCAAACAATTTATCCATAAAAAATGGTGCAATAGGAGAGGCTAATATAGCTACCGTTTCTAGGCAAGTATATAGTGTCTGATAAGCTGATATTTTATCCGTGCCATAGTCTCCTTTCCAAAAACGTCTCCTACACAGTCTAACATACCAATTGCTTAAATTATCATTAACAAACAGCTGAATAGCACGTGCTGCCTTGGTTGGCTCAAAGTCATCTAAAGAGTTTCCTACCTCTTGAATAAGTGTGTTAAGCTCTGAAAGTATCCATCGGTCAATTTCTGGTCTTTCCTCTAAAGGTATGTCATCTTTTGAATAGCTAAAGCCATCAATATTGGCGTATAAAGCAAAGAAGGCATAGGTATTATAAAGTGTGCCAAAAAACTTACGCTTAACCTCAGCTAAGCCATCTAAATTAAACTTGAGATTGTCCCAAGGTTGAGCATTACTTATCATATACCAACGCGTAGCGTCAGCCCCATATTCTTCTAAAGTCTCGAATGGATCGGCTGCATTAACCAGGCGTTTGGACATTTTATTACCATTTTTATCTAAAACCAAGCCATTAGAAACGACATTTTTAAAAGCTACACTATCGAATAAAATACTTGCTATAGCATGTAGGGTAAAAAACCAACCTCTAGTTTGGTCAACCCCTTCTGCAATAAAATCAGCCGGATAGGATTGTTCAAACATTTCCTTATTCTCAAAGGGATAATGCAATTGAGCGTAAGGCATAGAACCTGAATCAAACCAAACGTCGATAAGGTCAGACTCTCTATGCATAGCTTTGCCACTAGTAGAAACTAAAATAATATCATCTACAAAAGGTCTGTGCAAATCAAAGGTGGCATAATTTTCGGCAGACATATCGCCCACTACAAAATCAGCTAATGGGTTTGTCGGCATTAGACCCACTTGCACTGATTTTTCTATTTCTGATTTTAATTGCTCCATTGAGCCAATACAAATTTGTTCTTCCCCATCTTCGGTCACCCAAATTGGTAAAGGAATTCCCCAAAATCGAGAACGAGATAAATTCCAATCAACTAAGTTTTCAAGCCAATTACCAAAACGTCCTTCTCCTGTAGATTTGGGCTTCCAATTGATGTTTTTATTAAGCTCTACCATCCGCTCCTTAGCCGCAGTAGTCTTTACAAACCAGCTTTCTAAGGGGTAGTATAATATAGGCTTGTCTGTACGCCAACAATGTGGATAAGAATGTTCGTATTTTTCAGCCTTAAAGCATCTGTTTTCTTCTTTTAACTTGATGACAATTTGAATATCAGCCGATTTATCTGGTGCTTGACCTTGGTTGTAAAATTCATTTTTTACATACATGCCTGCAAAGTCAGTTACAGCATCTACAAATCGACCTTGAGTATCTACTAGTGTTAATGAGCCTATGCCGTTTTGCTTAGCTACCAAATTGTCATCTGCACCAAAGCTAGGCGCTAAGTGAACAATTCCTGTACCGTCTTCAGTCGTTACAAAATCACCTATCAATACCTTAAAGGCATCTCCGTCCTCTGGCTGAGCATAAGGCAATAGTTGCTCATAACAAAGACCCTCTAATTTAGAGCCCTTAACTTCTTGGATAATTTCAAAAGGAATAGACTTGTCTCCCTCAGTATATTCTGAGATTTTAAGATCTTTGTTTTTTTCTGGAAAATACTTGGAGAAAAGAGCTTTTGCTAAAACAATCGTAACTGCCTTAAAGGTGTAGGGATTAAAGGTGTTAACGACTACGTAATCTATTTTTTTACCTACTGCTAAAGCTGTATTAGATGGCAAAGTCCAAGGGGTTGTGGTCCATGCTAAAAAGAAAACCTCATCTGCAGAATTATGAAATAAGAAGTCTGATTTATCCTCTTTTAAAACTTTAAATTGAGCTATGGCAGAAAGGTCTTTAACGTCTTTGTAACAACCAGGCTGATTAAGCTCATGAGAGCTTAGCCCTGTACCTGCTTTAGGGGAAAATGGCTGAATGGTATGTCCTTTATATAACATGCCTTTTTTGTCCATCTGACTCAACAACCACCAAACACTTTCAATGTATTTATTGTCATAAGTAACATATGGGTCGTTCATATCCACCCAATAACCCATCTTATCCGTTAAATCTTCCCAAACATTTTTGAATTTCATGACATTTTCACGACACTTTTTATTGTAGTCTTCAATAGAGATTGTCGTTCCGATATCTTCTTTAGTAATGCCCAGCTCTTTTTCAACGCCAAGTTCTACCGGCAAACCGTGGGTATCCCAACCTGCTTTACGATTGACTTTATATCCTTGTAGCGTTTTAAAACGACAGAAAATATCTTTAATGGCTCGTCCCATAACGTGATGAATACCCGGCATACCATTAGCCGAAGGAGGCCCTTCATAAAAAGTGTATGACGGCTTTCCCTCTCTTGTAGATAGACTTTTCTCAAAGATTGAGTTGGACTGCCATTGAGCAAGCACTTCTTTGTTTATTGCCGATAAATCAAGCTGTTTATATTCTGGATATTTTTTCATTAGTCAATAGTCGCTATTACTTTCAATTCAATGGCAATTGGGGTGGGCAAACAGTTTATTTCTAGTGTTGTTCTACAAGGCTGATTGTCAGCAAAAAACTCGGCGTAAACTTTATTATATATTTTAAAATCGTCCTTCATGTTGGTTAAAAAAACAGTAACGTCAATAATATTGTCCCACGAAGAGCCTGATTCCTCTACTATGGTGCGAACGTTATTGAAGACTGAACGGCATTGCGCCTCTATATCGTAAGATGTAATGTTGCCTGTTTCGTCAAGCTCTACTCCGGGTATTTTTTTTGTTCCCCTTTCCCTTGGGCCTACACCTGACAAAAACAACAAATTACCATGTTGTCGAGCGTGTGGATATAGCCCTACCGGTTCAGGAGCTTTGCTAGATTCTATTTTTTTACTAGTCATTAGTCAAAATTTAATGTTGCGAAAATACTTAATGATAAGCAGAATAGCAATCTATAAAAATTAGTCTTAAAAGAGTTGAAAATCCCTACATTTGTAAGCCTATTGGGGATGTAGCTCAGTTGGCTAGAGCGCTTGACTGGCAGTCAAGAGGTCGTGGGTTCGAATCCCATCTTCTCCACTACTCTGTTAAATGCCCCTTTTTTGGGGCTTTTTTCTTTGCAGATGAAATGCAATACTCTCACAATACTCTCACTTTTATTTGATTTTTGGCTATTTTGATGATATGGACAGTCAAGGACAATGTGTCCATTTTTAAATAGTGTGGACAGTTAGGACATTGTGGACAGTCAACTTTTTAAGTCCTTTTTTATCAAAACTTTACTTTAAATATTTTATTTAAAAAAATAATTTTATTTTAAAAATTATAAAATGAAAAATATCCTAAAGCTGCTTTTTTTATTATTTATTATTTCAATAAGTTCTTGTCAAAGGTGTAGATATTGTAGTCATCAGGTTGAATTTATTAATGGTGCTGACTTAGAATGGGCAACTAATTATGTTGAACAACTTGGCTATGGGCAGCCCCCTTTAAATCCGTACAGCCAAGACTCTTGGTTAGCTTATCTTGTAGATACTTATGAACTTCGACTATCAGGCAGTAAACGTGTTTGTGGTCGTAATAAAAGAAAAGCACAAGAGGATTTGGCCATTGAAAATGATTTAGATGATGGCAATATTCACCATATCGCTGTATGTTACGACACAACAATTTCAGGCTCTGGTGTTGATTTTTATGTTGATGGTATCAAAAAGACAACTGTAGAAACCAACCAATTTG
>CAXFLH010000064.1:0-8896 GCA_964003875.1 uncultured Flavobacteriales bacterium
TTTGAAAGAAATGGAGAAGATCTAATTGATTGGATTTTATTAAATGGTGATAGTATATGGAGGACTCAAAACCTAAATGAGATAAAATGCTCAGGCATTGAAATAAACTCGAGAATCAATCTTAAGAGAATTTTAAATTCAAAAATTAATCATTTAAGGATATCAATTGCCTCAAACAAAGTAGACACAATATCCAAAGGGTTTAGATCAGCCTATGTTATTGATAATCTAAAAACTAATTTTTCTTTTAGTCTTAACCATAATTTTTATAAAAGTATTGCAATTGATTGGAAAGTATCATACAAAGAAAGAATTGGTGATTATTTAGATCCTGAACAAGAAGTTATTAAAAATTATGAGCCGTACTGGCTAACTGCAGTACGTTTTACAAAAAAAATTAATTCTAATTTCAACTTATTTTTAGATATAAATAACTTGTTTGATATCTCTTACTCAGATTTTGGCACTATAGAACAACCCGGAAGATGGGCTAGAATTGGTCTAAAAGCAAAAATTTGATTATAATTTTGGATTATTTGTATGTCTACTTTTATCCCTTGTAGATTTTAATTTTAATTTAATGTCAAATGATTCCTGTAAATTTATTTTTGTTTGATTAGCAATACATAAAACTACAAATAATACGTCCGCAAGTTCTTCACCTAAGTCAGAATTATCACTTTCTTTGAATGATTGTTCACCATACTTACGTGCCATTATTCTTGCTACCTCTCCCACTTCTTCAGTGAGTATAGCCATATTAGTCAGTTCATTAAAATATCGAACACCGTATTGTTTTATCCACTCATCTACCTGTTGTTGTAATTGTTGTATTGACATTATTCTTTATTTTTTGAATCTATTAGAATTGTAACAGGGCCATCGTTACACAAATTAACTTGCATATTAGCACCAAATTGCCCAGTCAGAACTTGGCTTTGGGAGTATTCACTCAAACGTTTTACAAAAGCTTCGTAAAGAGGTATAGCAACTTCTGGACGTGCCGCCTCAATAAATGAAGGGCGATTGCCTTTTTTAGTTTTAGCATGTAAGGTAAATTGACTGACTACCAATAATTGTCCCTTGACATCAATAACAGATTTATTCATCTGATTATTCTCATCGGCAAAAATACGAAGGTTGGCTATTTTTTTACTGAGCCATTCTACATCTTGTTCTATGTCCGAATGTTCTATACCTAAAAGAATGAGTAAACCTTGTTGAATCTGGCTATAAATCTGCCCGTCAATACTGACTGAAGCCTCCGAAACAACTTGTATAACTACTCTCATTTTTCGTAACGGTTTATTCTAAAACTTTCTTCATCTTGCTCAAGCATATTGAGGTAGTTTTTATATCGAGAAGGTGCTATTTCCCCATTTTCTAGAGCTAATTTAACGGCGCATTTGGGCTCGTTGATATGCAAACAATTATTGAACTTACAATCTGATTTTAGCTTGAAAAATTCTATAAAATAATCGCCCAACTCATACTTATCCATCTCTATTAGCCCAAAACCTCTGACACCGGGCGTATCAATGATAGATGCTCCAAAATCGAGGTCGTGCATTTCAGAAAAGGTGGTGGTATGTTGTCCTTGTTGGTGCTGTTCAGAAATTTCTTGGGTAGTAATATTTAAATTGGGCTGAATTCTGTTTAATAAGGTGGACTTGCCCACACCAGAGTGTCCTGAAATTACATTGACTTTAGCTTTCATCAATTCCTTAATGTCTGATAAGTCATCATTTAATGTGCTTTTGGACAAACAACAGTAGCCAATCTTCTCATAAATAGAACGTCTTTCTTTCAAAAGAGCTAAAGTTGCTTTATCGTATAAATCGGTTTTATTGAATAGTATAACAACGTCAACGCGATAAGCTTGAGCAGAAACTAAAAATCGGTCTATAAAACCCGTCGAAGTTTGAGGACTTTGCATAGTTACGACTAAAATAGCTTGGTCTATATTAGAGGCTAGAATATGTGTTTGTTTAGAGAGATTGACCGATTTTCTAACAATGATATTTTTTCTATCAAACAATTCATCAATTAGAAAGGAATCCTCTTCTTGACTGAGCAAAACTTTATCGCCAACTACAATTGGATTGGTACTTGTAATGTCTTGCATACGAAACTTACCACGAATACGGCAATTCAATAATTCACCATCCTCTGTTTTGACGATATACCAACTTCCTGTAGATTTTATTACAACCCCTTGCATTAGCACAAATATACTATCTTAATTTATCAAAATAATTTTGTTAGACGATTATGTCAATTTGAATAATTAAAATTGAGTCAATTGAGTTATCTTCGCACTATGTCTATTCAAGTTAAAGGGGTTAGCAAGTATTTTGGTCAACAAGCCGCTCTGCAAACGGTTTCTTTGGAAATTAAGAAAGGTGAGATTGTTGGCTTTTTAGGGCCTAATGGAGCTGGTAAATCTACACTAATGAAAATCATTACCACATACTTAACTGCTGATGAGGGGCAGGTCGAGGTATGCCAAGAAAATGTAGAGAAAAACCCATTAAGCGTACGCCAAAAAGTTGGCTACTTAGCCGAGCATAATCCCTTGTATTTAGAAATGTACATTAAAGAATACTTGGGCTTTATGGCCGATTTATACGGCTGTTCTAAAGAACGTGTAAATGATATGATAGAGCAAACTGGATTAAGTCAAGAGCAACATAAAAAAATAGGAGAATTATCTAAAGGATACCGTCAAAGAGTAGGTTTGGCGGCGGCATTGATACACGAACCTGAAGTCCTTATTTTAGATGAACCTACCACAGGATTAGACCCTAATCAGTTGGTAGAAATAAGAAACCTCATCAAAAATAGTGGTAAGAATAAAACCGTTATGTTGTCTACCCACATCATGCAGGAAGTAGAAAAAATTTGCAATAGAGTTATTATTATCAATAAAGGTAAAATTGTTGCCGACGAACAGCTAGAATCCCTCAAAGCTAAAAAGGTAGATTTAGAATCCTTTTTTCAACAACTGACAGCCTAAAATAATTTACAATGCAAAAAATAAATGAAATTATTTTTCTTGAAAATATTTTTCTAATTTTACCAACGATTTAACAAGTGGATAAATTTGGCTGATTGCAACCACTCCTAAAAAATGCTAAAACAGGAATGAATCGCATCGGCTATCTTCGCTTGAATTTTTAACATAAATACAATTAAAGATGGCTTATTTTTTCACTTCAGAATCCGTATCAGAAGGACATCCAGACAAGGTAGCTGACCAAATATCTGATGCACTACTGGACAATTTTTTAGCCCAAGACCAAGACTCTAAAGTAGCTTGTGAAACTCTAGTAACTACGGGTCTTACCGTACTTAGTGGAGAAGTAAAGACTTCGGCCTATGTAGATGTACAAAAAGTTGCTAGAAAAGTAATTCGTAAAATAGGCTACAATAAATCGGAGTACCAATTTGATGCCGATAGCTGTGGTATTATTTCCGCTATACACGAACAGTCGGCAGATATTAATCAAGGCGTAGAAGCCAACAAAGGCTTACACGCAGAACAAGGTGCTGGTGACCAAGGCATGATGTTTGGCTATGCCACAGACGAAACCGACAACTACATGCCTTTAGCCCTAGATTTATCGCACCGTATTTTAATAGAATTGGCAGAAATTAGACGTGAAGGTAAAGAGATGACCTACCTAAGACCTGATTCTAAATCTCAAGTTACTATAGAATATAGTGACGACCACCAACCTATTCGCATTGAGGCCATTGTAGTATCTACCCAACACGATGAGTTCATTTTGCCAAAAGACTCGAACCCAAGTGCTAGTAAAGAATCGGAGGAGACTATGCAACAGCAAATAGAGGAAGATGTAAAAAACATTCTTATTCCTAGAGTAAAAGCTCAGTTAGAAGAACGCCAACAACAATTGTTTGGTGACGAAAAATACCACGTTAACCCTACTGGCAAATTTGTAATTGGCGGTCCGCATGGCGATACAGGGCTAACGGGACGAAAAATTATTGTGGATACTTATGGTGGTAAAGGAGCTCACGGTGGAGGTGCTTTTTCAGGCAAGGACCCTTCAAAAGTAGACCGTTCGGCAGCCTATGCTACTCGTCATATTGCTAAAAATTTAGTAGCTGCAGGATTGTGCAAACAAGTATTGGTGCAAGTGTCCTATGCTATTGGCGTAGCTAAGCCAATGGGAATTTTTGTAGATACTTATGGTACTGCCCAAGTAAATTTTTCAGATGGGGAGATTGCCAAAGCAGTAGAAAACATTTTTGATATGCGCCCAGCAGCTATCATAGAACGTCTAAAGCTTAAAAATCCTATTTACCAAGAAACGGCAGCTTATGGACACATGGGAAGAACACCACAAACTAAAACGTTCTCATTCAATGTAGAAGGACAAAATAAGGAAATGACCCTAGAAACTTTCACTTGGGAAAAATTAGATTATGTTGATAAGGTGAAAGCAACTTTCGGATTGTAAAACACCCCACTATCTACTGTCCTCTGTCTTAGGCTCCGCTCAGACAGCAGAATTTACCGATGTCTGAAAGAAACAACCGCTGTCTCAGCGGAGTCGAAGATAAAAGTTATCTACTTCTTCCTAAAGAAAATCTGAAGAGGAACTCCACTGAAGTTAAAACTCTCTCTGAGTTTATTTTCTATGTAACGCTTGTAAGGCTCTTTAATGTATTGCGGTAAATTGGCAAAAAAGGCAAAGGTTGGAGTCTTGGTTGGTAATTGTGTGCAAAACTTAATGCGTATGTATTTGCCTTTGGTCGCTGGTGGTGGGTTATGGTCTATAAAAGGCAACATCACATCATTCAATTTAGAAGTACTTATACGTGCTTTTCTATCTTCAGAAACTTTAATGGCTATTTCTAGAGCTTTCAAAAGGCGTTGCTTGGTTAGTGCCGAAATAAACAAAATAGGCACATCGGTAAAGGGAGCTATCTTTTCTCGTATTGCCGCCTCATAGGCTTTGGTTGTATGGGTATCTTTATCCACTAAATCCCATTTATTCACTAGTATAACAATGCCTTTTCTGTTTTTGTCTGCCAAATGAAAAATACTTTGGTCTTGAGATTCAAAACCTAGTGTAGCATCGATAAGCAACAAACAAACGTCTGAATATTCTATAGAACGTATGGAACGCATGACGGAATAAAACTCTAAATCTTCACTGACTTTTTTCTTCTTACGAACACCAGCCGTATCAACTAACACAAAGTCGTGTCCAAATTTAGTATAGTGCGTATCTAATGAATCTCGTGTTGTTCCAGCTATATCAGTAACGATATTCCTTTCCTCACCCACAAGAGCATTGACAAAAGAAGACTTGCCCACATTAGGTCGTCCTACAATAGCAAAACGAGGCAAATCGCTGTCTTCCTCAGCTTCAGCATCAGGTAATTTAGCTATTAATTCATCTAGCAACTCCCCTGTTCCACTACCATTGATAGAAGATATACAGAAATAATCGCCCATGCCTAAGGCATACAGTTCTACGGCTTCTTGCATAATCTGACCGTTGTCAACTTTATTAGCCACAAGAAAAACAGGCTTATCGGATTTCCTAAGGTGTTTGGCTACCGTCATATCCATATCGGTAACACCTTGTTGGGCATCAACTAAAAAGAGTATGGCATTCGCTTCTTCAATAGCCAAGTCCACTTGTTTGCGTATTTCACCCTCAAAGATATCGTCCGAACCAACAATATATCCACCCGTATCAATGACAGAAAACTCTTTACCATTCCAATCCGTCTTGCCGTAGTGTCTATCGCGAGTAACACCACTGACCGAATCCACTATGGCTTGTCGCTTTTGTATCAGCCTATTGAAAAAGGTTGATTTCCCAACATTAGGACGTCCAACTATTGCTACTATATTTCCCATTTCTATTGGTTATTGTAGCCGAATCGCTTCAGCTGTTTATCGTCATCACGCCAATCTTTATTGACCTTGACATACAAATCCAAAAATATCTTTTTCTGGAAAAAAGTTTCCATATCTCTCCTTGCCAATGTGCCTACTTTCTTTAGAGCTCTTCCTTTATGCCCTATAATAATCCCCTTTTGTGATTCTCTAGCCACAAAAATTATCGCTCTTATTTTTATAATATCTTCTTCATCAAAAAACTCTTCTACTTCAATTTCTACAGAATATGGAATTTCCTTTTTGTAGTATTTGAGTATTTTCTCTCTAATAGTTTCACTAACAAAAAAGCGTTCCGACTTATCGGTTAAGGCATCTTTTTCAAAATATGGTGGCGATACAGGAAGTAAAGCTTTTATTCTTGTCATAACCAAATCCAAATTGAATTTGTTGAGTGCCGAAATAGGGTGTATCTCAGCATTAGGCAACAATTCTTTCCAAAATAAAATTTGCTCTTTGACGAAGTCTTGTTCTACCCTATCTATTTTATTTAGCATCAGTAAAATAGGTAAATCGGTGTTTTTTAAACGCTCGAAAAGTTTCTCGTCTTTAAGCCCTTTTTCTCCCGTCTCTACCATATACAACAATATATCGGCATCTTGAAAAGCACCGTGTACAAAGTCCATCATATTCTCTTGCAACTTATAGGCTGGATTCATCACGCCCGGTGTATCTGAAAATACAATTTGGTGTTGCTCGTCATTAACGATACCCAATATACGGTGTCTTGTAGTCTGTGCCTTAGAGGTGATAATGGACAATCGCTCGCCTACCAAAGCATTCATTAGTGTAGATTTCCCAACATTGGGGTTACCTATAATATTTACATATCCTGCTTTATGCTCCATATCAGAGGGTATCTCGTTTGCGTTTTAATTCTTCTAAGCGTTCAAGATTTTGCTCCCAACCGGACATGTATTGCGCCAATTGTTGTTGCTTTTCTTGATAAGATTCAAAGAATCCTGATTGCGAAGATAACTCTTTGTATCGGTCTGGCTGTGACAATTCTGCATCTAATGCTTTCAGTTCCTTTTCTAAAGCCTCGACCGAACGCTCCAAATTACCTACTTTATTGGACGTTTTCTTTATGTCTTTATCCAATTGTTTACGTTCTTGATAGCTGATTTTATTATCCGAATCTTTAGATTTTGGAGAAGATGATTTTTGCTTATTTTCTAGCTCAAACTGCTTGAAGTCCATAACTTTTTTGGCGTTCAAAAACTCATTGATATCGCCCAAATATTCTTTTATGCCTTGGTCTTTAAACTCATAAACTTTTTCGCTTAGCCCTTGTAAAAAATCCCTATCGTGAGAAACAATAATTAGCGTACCATCATAGTTAATCAGAGCGTTTTTTAAAATGTCTTTGGATACCATATCTAGGTGGTTAGTAGGCTCATCCATTATCAATAAATTGACAGGTTCTAGCAACAATTTGCATAAAGCCACCCTAGCTCTCTCCCCACCAGACAAGACTTTTATCTTCTTTTGTGCGGCATCGCCACTGAATAAAAAAGAACCTAACATATCCCTAACTCTTGGTCGGCTATGCTCATCGGCAGCATCTTCAACAACTTGCATTATGGTCTTATTCTCATCTAACAACTCAGACTGATTCTGAGCGTAATAGCCTACTTTGACCTGGTGTCCGTATTCGACTTGACCTTCAAAAGGAATACTATCTACAATAATTTTTGCCAAAGTAGTTTTACCTTCTCCATTTTTTCCTACAAAAGCTATTTTTTCACCCCTTTTTAACAATAGGTCAATACCTTTTAAGACTTCTAATTCATCATAACTTTTGGATACCTCATTAACTTTCAAAGTTACTTTACCAGAGTGTGGCGCAGGAGGAAATTTAAAATGCATACTAGCCGTTTCATCTTGCTCTACTTCTATCATCTCCATTTTATCCAACTTCTTGATTAAGCTTTGAGCAAAAGCCGCTTTGCTTTTCTTGTAGCGAAACTTATCTATCAACATCTTAGTCTGTTTAACCTCTTTGTCTTGGTTTTTCTTAGACTGTATTTGCTTTTCTTGTCGATCTTTTCTGAGCTCTATATATTTGCTATAACTCGCCTTATAGTCATTGGCTTTACCCAAAATCAAATCAATGGTACGGTTGGTAACAGCATCCAAAAATACTCTATCGTGAGAAACCAAAACCACTGCTCCAGAGTAGTTTTTGAGCCAACTTTCTAACCATACTATAGATTCAATATCCAAGTGATTGGTAGGCTCATCGAGTAATAATACATCGGGCTTAATCAATAATATTTTAGCAAGTTCTAGTCGCATACGCCAACCCCCACTAAACTCATTAGTCTGTCTAGAAAAATCATCCAATTGAAAACCTAAACCCAATAGCACTTGACTCATTTCTGACTGTATGGTATAACCCCCCAATATGCCAAATCTATCATTCAATTCATTGAGGTCGGTAATGAGCTGCATATAACCTTCGGATTCATAGTCGGTGCGTTCACTCATTTCGAGGTTAATAGCGTTGATTTTTTCTTCTAGCTCTTTGATTTCTTTAAAGGCTAATTCGGCTTCCTGCTGTACCGTACGCCCCTCTTCAAATTCCAAATCTTGACGCAAATAACCCAAAGTAGAATCGTTAGGAGTAGAAATACTACCTTCATTGGGAGATTGCTCACCTGAGAGTATCCGCAATAAAGTAGACTTACCAGCACCGTTCTTTCCGACTAATCCAATGCGGTCGCCTTTATTGACCATAAAAGAAACCTTATCAAAAAGCTCTTGACCACCAAAATAGACCGATATGTTATTTACCGAAATCATAATTCTGTAAAAGTACACTTTTTAGTATCTCTATTAAATGTGGATTTTTTTAGCAAAAACATATATTTAATGTATATTTGTCGTCACATCGCGAGGTGGAGCAGTTGGTAGCTCGTCGGGCTCATAACCCGAAGGTCGTAGGTTCGAGTC
>CAXFLH010000065.1:0-8881 GCA_964003875.1 uncultured Flavobacteriales bacterium
TATCTAATTGAAAAAAATTATTTTACTTTTGTTATTTCCAATCAATCTGGAGTAGGAAGAGGATTTTATCAAACGAAAGATGTTATAAATCTTCATCAAAAAATGAACAATGATTTTAGATCAAATTTTGGTCACATTGATGAGTTTGTATTTGCAACTTATTATAAATTTTCAAAAAAAAAAAAATTTCGATTAGGAAAGAATATGAGAAAACCAAATACTGGTATGATTAAATATTTGTTAAATAAGTGGGATATAGATCTAAAAAAATCACTTATTATTGGTGATAAAAATGTTGATAAACAATTAGCAGCTAGAGCCGGTATTAAATTTTTATATGTTAAAAAGGAAGTAGATTTAATTAAAAATATAAAGAGTTGTTTAAAACTTACATGAAAATTTTTTTAATGTCTTTACCATAAATTGTAACAGCATAAGTATAAACACCTTTTGGCATTGTTTTATCTTTATATGTGCCATCCCATTTATATTCTATACTTTTAAGAATAAAATACTTTTTGCCCCCATCTAGATTAAACAGAATTTTCAAATTCTAATATGTTATCTACTGTAAGATGAGCATATGAAGAAGAATTACATAAATAATAGAAAGTAAATGGATTACTTTTTTTAATGGCTTAATCTATTTACAGTACTAAAAAACAGCAAGTGTTATTTTAGGAAGGTAAAAAATTAATGTAAAATATTTACAACTCCCATTTTTGTGATGTATTGAGCGTCTTTTCCATATGCATTAAAAGAGTAAGAATAAGCCCCCTCAGGAACAATTTGATTTTTGTACTTACCATCCCAAAACGAATTAATATCATCTGTAAAGTACATTAACTCTCCCCATCTATTATAAATAGACATCTCAAAATTAAGCACATTATGACCTCTTACAACAAGTAACTCATTTTCGTCATCGCCATTAGGGGTAAATGAGTTAGGTATAAAAATATGAAGATTACAACCTAATTCAATTAAAATAGAATCGGTTTCATTACAATTTTCTGGAAAGCTATAATAAATCCAATTCTCTCCAACATTGGCATTAATAGGATGAAAATAATTATTTAAACCCATCCCCTTTCCTGTCCAAAGTCCATTTGGCTCTATAGTTGTTAACTGAATTGCACTATCAACAGGGCAAACAACTGTATCGATATGAGACATGATTTCAGGATTTTTAAAATCCTTGAAGGAAACGATAGCAACACCTTCATTTTCAATAGATTGACAACCATTAGCATCAATAACTTTATCAACTACATATGAAGCTGGCTCTTTAACATATGTTGTAATATAATTGTCCATTAGTGAACTAAAGTTAATCGAATAATTACCATTACTTAACAACACATTGTAAGGTAAAGCATCGGCTTCAACATCAATTCTAATTAGTGTACTATCACCGTCACACATAGTTTCTCCACCAGTAATTAAAGATTTTGGCAAGGTATTGTAAGTAATTAAAGCAGAGCCACTAGCTGAACCTAGACAATTATTATCTGTCAAAGAGGTAATTGAATAATTACCTGTATTTGTAGCATTTATAGAATGATTAGAAAACATAGCGGTATCAATAAATTGCTGATCTCCATTGGTATAGCTGATATAATACGGGGCTTGACCTGTCAAATTTACGTTGAGAGGCAATACAAAAGGTTGTCCTTCACAGATAGCACCTCCTCCATTCAAAACAGCAGTAGGTCTGTCTAATGAAAATATAGTTATATCATCTTGACCTATACACCCATTAGCATCGGTAATTGTTAAAGAATATGCACCTGCAGGGACTGTTATTTGATCAGTATTCTGCCCACTACTCCAAGTGTAACTTATTGGCGCAATAGCATTCAAAGTTTCTATTTCAATAGTAGCATTTTCACCTTCACAAACTGAAATATCTTCTCCCAAATCAATTTCAACTGTATTTAATTCATTTACATAAAATGTATCAGATAAAGTAACACAGTTTATATTACTAGTGACCTCGACAGTATATGAGCCCTCACCCACTGTAACATCTTGTTGAGTAGAACCATTACTCCAAAGGTATTGATAAACACCAGGAACAGACATCTGTGCTGATAAAGTCACATCGGTTCCACAAGGAATTTCGATGTAGCTAGAATCTTGACCAAGATTATTAGTTACCTCCAAAAAGGGAGATGAAAAACTATTTTCTTCTAAAAAGACATAAGAAGATAATCCGCCATCTGAACCATCTGCTATGGCTAGACGAATATGATAGGTCTCACCACATTGAACAGCAGCTACAGCTGTCAAAGGAATAGTGAATCCATCGGCATCATCAACGGTTTCTAAGCCTTGATTATTAATAAAATAATCAGGGTTAACTGTTGCGTTAACAGAAGATATAGTAACTGGCATAACTACTCCATTATCATCTTCTATTGTAGCAATATTAATACTACCATTTGGAAAAGCCGCGGGACTCGCATAAGGCCCTACTATACCAGGTCCTGAAATAAAGAAACCAAATACATCGTTATACTGAGAATTTTCGAAAGCAAAATATTCTTGTGAAGCAAAAACATATTTGAATGTAACCGTATCACTACTTGGAATAAAATCAAATTCTAGAACTGCTACATCGTTTATGTCTTGTACCACAAAGTTCTGTCCGATTAAAGCAGGTACACTATTCGCAACATCTAGTAAATCAGGATCAGTAACTGGTGGATTAACATTAATAAAATCACCAAAACCAACAAAATTTGGGTCAAGAATAGAAATATCACCTGTACTCATCACAATACCACTATTCAATCCTAAATTGGATGCTGTGCCATTAAAAAAGCCTATTTGTATAGAATCACCTTGATAGGTGTGGTTAGAAGCTTCCACACCATCTCCTAATAAAATATCGTTAACCAAATAAACAGGATTATCATTAGGAGGATTGTTATTTACGGTCAATTGTGCTTGAACGGATAAGAATGAAAAAAAGAAAATAAATAAAAATTTAGTTTTCATAATTTAACTTTGTTTGATTTAAGGTAAATAATCTTAGAATTATTATTCAAAGAATATCTTTTCCTGATAACTTGTATATTGTGATGAAATGACTATTACATAAAAACCTGACGCAATAGCATTTCTATTAATTTTAATTTGTCTTTTAAATGAGTCTTCTTTGACAACTCTACCTCTGTAGTCTAAAATTTTGATATTATATTCTTCATCTAAATTTGACTGTTTTGTCACTTCTACAATCAAATTCTGTTTAACTGGATTAGGAAAAATCAACACTTCTAAATCTTCAAATTCTGAAACATCAACAGTATTGCTATAGGTGTTGAGTTTACGTCCCTCACAATCGTTAGCATCAATAGCTACTAAAGTATACTCTCCACTTTCAGTAGGGCTAAAAGTATTTCCACTAGACTGATAATTACCAAAATACAACCATTCGTATGTATAAGGTGGCGTACCTCCACTTGCTGATGCTGTAAATGGCGTTTGACTAGCATTAAAAGTAGCCACTACTGCAGTCGGTTGACTTACCTCAACATCAATGGTTTCTGTACAGTTATTTGCATCGGTGATTATAACTTCATAAATATCTGCCGACAAAGATGTAGAGTCAACACCCTGCCAATTCATCATATATGGCCCTACTCCTCCAGCTATAGAAATGGTAGCACTACCATCATCTCCTCCATTACAACTCACATCTTCTACAATTGAATTAGTTGTTAATGCTGAGGGTTCTAAAACCTCAACATCAAAGTTACGCTGACAATCGTTAGCATCTTCTAAAGTTAGAGTATATATACCAGCACTTAAGTCCATTAAGTCCGTACTACCAACAACAGCATTACCCATACTCGACCAACTGTACGAATATGAAGGGAAACCACCAGAAGCTTCTATACTAATAGAACCATCATTACCCCCATTACAATTAACAAATTCAACCTCTTGAGATATACTAAGCAGAGAAGGCTGGTATATAGTAATAGTATCTGAATTGGTATAACAAGATGATGATGAAACAGCTTGGACATGAATATCTCCAGCAGGTAATGTAACATTCAAACCACTTGTAAATAGTTGTCCATTGACGTACCAATCATAAGTGTAAGAAGGGTTAGGATTAGATACAGAAAGTGATGCTGCTGTATCTCCATAGCATAAAATATTGTTTAAAATAGAACCCGCTGTAGTATTGATAGAAGATGTAACAGGGCTACCTGCAATAATTTCAACAGGTAATGGCAAACCACTACCACTTAAAGTTCCAAAACATCCGTTCTCATCAGTTACCGAAATTTGATAAAAATCAGCACACAGTAAATCAAATTCAGATAAAGAATCACTTTGATTAGTTGCAATTATTTCATTTGATGAATTGATACATTGGATTGTATAAGTACCAACACCGCCATCAACTTCTAACTTAATTTGACCATCACAAGCCGAAAATTCTCCTGAACAACTTTCATCATTTTCCTTGAAAACCGAATACTGTAATTCAGTTGGTTGATCTATATTAATTTGAGTTGTTTTTGCACAACCGTTAAAGTCAGTTACTACCACGCTAGTAACCCCTTGAGTTAAGTTTAAAATAGTATTACTACTTGCTGAACTCATCTGTTGAGAGATAATCCCGGCTGAAGTATTCCATTCATAAGTAAAGGGTTCAATACCACCTACAGAACTAACTGTTGCACTTCCACTAGCATCTTCATAACAGTTTAAAGGAGTTGAATTTATAGCTAGCGTAAAATTATCCTCTAAAGGAATCTCTAAGCTAAGCGTATCTTTACAAGCATTATCATCTTCAACAATAACACTGTAAAGTCCTGACGTTTGGTTTGACAAGACAGAGCCCGAATGTCCAGTATTCCAAGTAAAAGAATACATTCCGTCTGGGTTTAAAAAACCACCAGAAGCAACAACTGAGACCTCACCGGCAGGTATATTTAAACAATACGTTGGAATTATTTCACTAGTTTCTATGTTAATTACTGGAGGTTCATCTATGAAAGCATAAGCAGTACTAGTACATCCATTGTAATCAACAACATTTAAGACATATGGCAAATTAGAAGAAGAAATTGAGTTTAAGATGTAATAATTAAATCCAACAGTATCACTATCCAAAGTCCAAGTGTGAGTGTAAGTACCATTATTGAAAGGAGTTCCACCGCTAATATCAGCTTCAATTTTTCCATTAGAACCACCAAAACAACTGACATCATTAATTGACAATTCAATTCTTATCTTTTGTGGCTGATTAATAAGAATTGTGTCTTCAGTTATACAGCCTATTTCATCTTCAACTATTACCCAATATTCTCCAAAACCTGATGTGATTGATGATGAGCTATCACCAGTAGACCAAGTATATGTCAAGTTTCCTGATCCTCCAACACTAGAAATTGTTGCCGTTCCATCAAATAAACCAAAACAAGATGTAGATGTTGAACTTAATTGTGAAATTATTTCGTCATTCTCACCAACCTCAACAGAGTCTGTTACGCTACAGCCTCTTGAGTCAGTAACTTCTACAGAATATATTCCTGATGGAATTTGCCCTGCATCAGCATTAACATGTCCACTACTCCATTGATAAAAATATGGCGGTGTACCTCCATCTGCTGAAACATGGGCTGAACCAGTCGCAGCACCAAAACAACTAATCTCAAGACTTTCAACTTGAATAGTTAGGGGCAATGGGGATTCCGTTATTTCTACGCTTAATGAACTAACACAATTGTTTGCATCGGTAATTTCTAAATCATATATACCATCTTCTAAGTTATAAAGATATGGTGTATTTACATTGCCATAAGTAACCCAATCTAATTCGTAAGGAGGTGTACCTCCTCCATTTATACTAACCATAATTTGCCCATCATTACCACCATGACAGGTCACATCATTTTTAGTGTATGAAGTTGAAAAAGGATTGGGCTGTGTTAGAAATACCTCATCAGTAGCTTGACAACCGTTATCATCTTCAACAACTAAATAGTACCCTCCTGCAGGAACTGTTAGAACCGAATCCGTCCCAACTACTTCATTAGTGCCAGAGTTAAACCATGTATAAGAATATCCAGAGCTAATGTTTCCACCAGAAATTTCTTCAACTCTAACTACTCCAGTGCTATCACTTGGACAGCTTATGCCTACAGATGTAGTTAAAACTTCGATAGCAGGTTGAGCAGACTCTATAAAAACATTATCACTAATAACACATCCTATTCCATCTTTTACTTTAATATCATAATTACCAAAATTCAAGTTATCAAAAGTGAAAAAATCAAAATAATTTTGACCCCCATCAATAGAATACTGAATAGGTGAAATGGCAGTACTTTGAGGTAAAATCGTTATTGAACCATTAGAATAGCCTTGACAACTTACTGGTTGGGTGCTGACATCCAAACTAAAGTCATCAGTTGCAGTTGTAGGAACTAATATTGTACTTGAACAACCTATTGAATCTATACCTTCTAGGGTATATGTAATAGATGATAAAGTTGAAATCTCAATTGTACTTCCCGTATCAGATGATAATGACACATTTGGCGACCAAATATAGGTCTGAGCACCATAAGCACTAACTTCTACAGGTATACCACCACAAACTAATATTTCTTCAGGTGAATAAGATACTTCAGGTAAAGCCTTCTCGAATAATTCTAAATTATGCGTATCCGTACATCCATTAGAATCTACAACAGTTAAAGTGTATGTGCCTGGCTCACTAACTTCAAATTGATTGTCATTTCCAAAATCTCCCCAATCAAAATTAAAAGGTGCTGTACCACTATTTATAACTGGATCAATTAAATAGGTATCTCCATCACAATAATTATCTTGGTTTGGCAAAATAATTTCAGGAACTGGTTGTGAATATACTCTCAATGAATCAGATTGAACAGTACAACCAGTAGAGTCAGTAGCCTGAACCCAATAATATCCTGGAGTTGCAATGACACTTTGAGTTGTTTCACCAGTATTCCAAAGAAATTCATAATTATCACCTGCAACATTAGCAGTAAGTGTTACGGGTGCCCCACAATCTGTAAATATTTCAGTAGAATCAATGCCTAAACTATTATCTACTGTTAATGGTGGTGAAGAAAAACTACCAGCCTCTAATAATACAAAAGAAGATAGACCCGTATCAGTACCATCGGCTATTGCTAATCGTATGTGATAAGTAGCACCACAAAGTACATTAGCCTCGGCAGTAATTACTGTGGTAAAACCATCAACAGTAGAATTAACTGTATTTTGACCATTATTTTGATTGGTTACAAAAAGAGCAGGATTATATGATGAGTTTACAGAAGATATAGTGATAGGTAATTCCACTCCTAAACTATTTATCTCAGTACTTTCAAAGCTAGCAATGTTAATACTACCATTAGGAAATTCTGGTGGACTAGAATAAGGACCCACTATATTAGGTCCTGAAATAAAGAAACCGAAAACATCATTAAATTGAGTGTTTTCATATGCAAAATATTCTTCTGAAGCAAAAACATATCTAAAAGATAAGTAAGAAGAAACAGGTACGAAATCAAATTCTAAAATAGCAACGTCATTAACAGATGTTACATTGAAATTTTGTCCTATTAAGTCAGGAACAGAACTAGCCAGTTCCAATAAATCTGGATCATTTACAGCATTAGCAAAAAATCCTCCAAAAGCACCTGGAACAATCTCAACAATATCTCCAGTACCCATTACGATTCCACTGTCCAATCCAATATTACTATTTTCTCCATTAAAGAAACCTATTTGCAAAGGATCTCCTTGAAAAATGTGATTAGTAGCAACAACACCTTCACCCAACAACAAACTATCAACTAAAAATATAGGAGAGTTGTAGGGTGGATTAGAATTTGTAGAAATTTGAGCATATGTACTAAAGAAAAATACACACAACAATAGTGTCAAAAAAATTTGAGGTATAGTGGTCTTCATAGTGAACTTAAATAAACAATCGCAATTTACTAAAAGTATTCCATTTTTTGAAGGATTTGACAATATTCGCCCTATATATTCATCTCTTTTTTTCTTATATGCTTGAAAATTGGTGCTTTTAGGGCTAATATACTTTACAGAACCACGTATTTTACCACGTATAGTGATAATTTTTTTGCCGAGATATTTGAGATAAAAAACTACATTACATATGGCAAACCAAGGCTAGAAAATGGCAGGTATGTAGTTGATGCTACGATTCCATTTGAGATGAGAGAGAAGCTTGGTTGGGGCAAACAAAAAAGATTATACCTAAAGACAAATAACTATGAACAGGCAGTAGCAAATTTAGCTGACAAGAAAGTAGAGCTTGAAAAATTAGCGACTGATATGTTGGCTGAGTTTGACCCTCTTGTTTCAAAAGCTGAAGAACTTTTGGAGCTGTTAGTAATTCGTTATGAGAAAAATAGATTTACTGAGCAATACGAGAGAGCAGAAAAAGATAAATGGTATTGGGATAAATTTCCTATTGGTTTAGAGGACTTGAAAGCCTTTAGACATAGAAGCTCAGATGAGCAAATAGAAGAATATACAAGATTGCTCAGAATATTAAGAACGGAAACGCTGAAAGTTTTAGAATATAGTCAAAGTGTTGACCAAGACTTTTCAGAAATAGATGACTTTGGGGAACAGCTAATTGTTAGTATTAAAGCCAAAAATAGTCTCAAAGCCAATGAAATAAAGGAGTTGAAAGATATCTTAGCAGACGAATTAAAGGCAAAATATCAACAAGACGCTAAGCCCTATTATCATGAATGGGGTATGGTTGCTGAGCTTGATAGAGTCAAACGAAAGCTTAGAAAAGAGGGAAAGAAATTAGATGATGAAAAGTTAGATGATTTTGCTA
>CAXFLH010000066.1:0-8720 GCA_964003875.1 uncultured Flavobacteriales bacterium
GAGGGTCGGAACAAATACAAGACGAACTTAACAAGATGTTGAAAGACGCCAAAAATAAAGAGTTTTTAGACGTTATCTATTTTGGTTTAGCGGAACTTTATAAACGCCAAAGCATGATTAAAGAAGCCGTTCCCTTGTACGTAATGTCGGTTGCTAAAAGCATTAATAACGACGCGCAAAAATCTTTGTCAAGCGTTATACTAGCGGATATTTACTACGATCAACAAAATTACCGTTTTTCTCAAGCCTACTACGACACCGCTGTAGCCTTTATGAGTACTGATAACAACAGGTTTGTGCCGGCTTCAGCCAGACAAAAAACCCTAACAGAGCTAATTACCAATTTGGATATTATTCAACATCAAGACAGTATACAGCGTGTAGCTTTAATGCCAGAAAAAGAACGCTTGGCGTTTATCGACAATATTATAGAAAAGCTTAAACAAGAAGAACAACGCTTAAAAGAGCTGGAAAATTCAAGACGTTCTGAAAACAACTTTTTTAATGACCCACAAAAAAACAACAGCTTTAATAGGATGAACCAAAACAGAGGCGGGGGTTGGTATTTTGACAATCCTAATACACTAAGTTTTGGTTTTTCAGAGTTCAACAGAAAATGGGGAAAAAGAAAACTAGAAGATGATTGGCGACGTTCAGATAAAAAATCACTTACCGTAGAGGAGGCTTTAGCTGACACCATAAACGAAGATGAGTTTGACCCTAAGAGTAGAGATTCTTATCTAAAAGAATTGCCCATGTCGGTTGTAGCCATCAAGGAGTCCAACCAAAAAATTATAGAAGCCTATTTTGATGCAGGCGTGATTTATAAGGAAAAACTAAGCGACATTCCTCAGTCTATAATCACTTTTGAGACCTTAAATACTCGCTTTCCAAAAAGTGAAAACAGGGTAATGGTCATGTATTTTTTGTATAGACTACACCAGGAGAAAGGCAATATAGACTTAGCTAATGACTATAAACACATATTGCTAAATGAGTTTCCCCAAAGCGACTACGCTAAACTCATCAAAGATCCCGACTATGCCGAAGAAATCGTTCAAGCCAATAGTTTGCTCAATACAGATTATGAAAAGGCCCATCAATACTATTTACAGTCTCAATTCGATGCCTGTGTTAGTCTTTGTGAGCGAGTCAATAAAAACAACCCTAACAACACTCTCTACCCTAACTTCGACTTTTTGAAAACTATGGCCAAAGGCTTTGGAATGACCAAGAGCAATTACATTAATGATCTCGCATTAATAGTGGAGAAATACCCCAAACATCAGGTTGCAGAATCCGCCAAAGAGATATTGGTGTATTTAAAACTAGAGGAATTAGAAGTAGATAAAACGGCATTAAGCGAGGGAGATTCGCCATATTTGAACAAGCCCAAAGCGGGACACTATTTCATTTTGTTGTTTAAGGAGTTTGACCTCGAAGTATCTATTGCTAAGTCCACACTATCCAATTATCACGCCGAATATTATCGACTAGACAGGCTAAATGTTAGCGATTTACTTTTTGACGAACACACCCATATGATTACAATCAGAGAGTTTCCTAATAAAAACAAGGCGATGACCTATTACAAGGCGTTTGTCGAAGGCGATGTGAGGGGTGTTTTTGGAGACGACTATGATGTTTTTGTGATTGCAAGTCCAAATTTTCCAACCTTTTTCAAAAACAGAGATGTTGAGGGTTATAAAAAGACCTTTCAAGAGTATTATTTAAATAAACAATGAAACAGACTTTTTACTATATTTGTTCTACCAAAAACAAATAATAATGTTTTCATCAAAAGAAAAAAACATGGCAAAACCACACGAAAACACAGGCGTAGTAAATTTAATTGGCGTAGGTACAACTATCGTTGGCGAGATAACCTCCTCAGGTGACATTCGCGTTGACGGCACGCTTTCAGGCTCAATAAATACCAAAGGAAAAGTTGTTGTTGGCTCTACTGGCATTGTAGAAGGCGACGTAAACGCTTCAAACGCAGATGTTTCGGGTGAGTTAAAAGGTTCTATCTCAGTATCAGAGCTTTTAGCATTAAAATCTACCGCAAAATTAGACGGCGATATCGTAACAAACAAACTAGCAATTGAGCCGGGCGCTTCCTTTACGGGTTCTTGTAGCATGGGTGCAGTTATAAAAGACATCAACCATGCCGGAAAACAAGAAAAACAAGAAAAAACAGCCTAAACGTTTTATTGTTCTTATTGCTGTTGCTTCTCAGATGGGAATAACCATTTTTTTGGGAGCCACTTTCGGTAAATTTCTAGATGCCAAATACCAAACTGAAAAACCTTGGTTTACCATCTCTTTAACCCTTTTTACTCTGCTCATCTCTTTGTATTCTGTTCAGCAGACCCTCAACAAACTAAACAATGACGACTAGTCGTTTTATTCTTTCTTTTGCTAGTAAATTAGGACTTGTTTTAGTCTGTGTGTGGCTGATGCATTACTCGATTTTTGAGCTGAATGACATTCGGCTTAGTCTAAAAATGTGGGCTTTTACCTACCTCAGCAACTTTTTATTGGCAGCACTTGCTATTTTGACGATTTATAATTTTAGAATCAGCCACACTGCTAGCTTAGGTTATATCTTTTTAGCAACAAGCCTGCTAAAACTGATTATTTTTCCTCTCCTGATACAACCCGTCTTAGTTGAACAATGTCCTAACTCAACTCATGCATTTCTCTTATTTTTTACTCCATATTTTATGGCTCTAATGGTTGAAATAAGTGTTTTAATAAAGTTGCTCAACCGACTCTAATTTTCTTGACAACAGGACGTTAAAAAAACTTTAAAATAATTCATCATTTTATTTTTAGAATAAACATTAATATTTAGTTTTGCAGCGAATTCCATAACAGCAATTTTTTGCAGACGAATGAGAAGAAAAATTAATTTATTAGCCTTACTTTTTACACTATTTATTACAAGTGTAACTTTTGCAAAATCTGACAACACGCATCAAAAAGACACCCCAGAAGAAGTAAAAGGCTTCATCAAGCATCACTTGAAAGACGCCCATTATTTTGAGCTTTTTCATGGTGTAAAAATGCCCCTACCAATTATTGTTTGGGACAATGGTATTCAATTCTTCTTGTCTTCAGACTTCAAGAAGGTTGAGGTTAAAGAGGTCACAGCACCCGATTCAACCATTACTTTTGTGCCGCTTAGCGAGAGCGATTCTGTAGCTAAAGAAAGTACTGACTACATTTATGAGTCTAAGAGTTCTAATTACTCCATTTTTCACGGTAAAATAGTGGCGGCAAAACATGGGGATATGCTGCTTAAACTTAACTCAGACGGAAAGAAAAAGCTAGTCAGTCATTCTTCCTTAATTGACTTTTCTATTACAAAAAACGTTTTAATGACCTTGTTGATTTGCGTTTTAATATTCTTTCTTTTTACAGGCCTATCAAAGTCTTACAATAAGGGGCCAATCCCTAGTGGTTTTGGTAGGTTGTTAGAGCCACTAGTTTTATTTATTAGAGATGATATTGCGATTCCTAACATTGGAGAAAAGCATTACAAAAGATACATGAGTTATTTGCTAACGGTATTCTTTTTCATTTGGATTGTTAACTTAGCCGGAATGACACCCCTAGGAATTAACATAACAGGAAACATAGCCATCACATTTTCGTTGGCACTGATAACTTATTTAATCACACAATTTACAGCAAACAAAAATTATTGGGGACACATCTTTTGGATGCCTGGCGTACCAATACCAATGAAATTTGTTCTTATGCCTATAGAGCTTTTAGGAACAATCATTAAGCCATTTTCTCTAATGATACGTTTGTATGCTAACATTACAGCGGGTCACGTGGTGTTGATGTCGCTTATTGGTTTAGTGTTTTTCGCCTCCAATCTATTTGCTTTTGGATCATTTTTTGGATTAACACTATTCTTAGGAGTTATTGAATTGCTTGTAGCCTTTTTACAGGCTTACATATTCACTATGCTAACAGCCCTTTATTTTGGTGCTGCAGTAGAAGAACATCACGATGAACATTAAGATATTAACTAATTATTAACTTTAAATTTTTTATTATGACTATTCCAAATATTGTAGGAGCGGGATTAATTGTAATCGGTGCAGGTTTAGGTATTGGTAAAATCGGTGGCTCTGCCATGGATGCTATCGCTAGACAACCTGAGGCGACTTCAAAAATCCAAACAGCAATGATTATTGCCGCTGCACTTATTGAAGGTATTGGGTTTGCTGCATTATTTGCTGCTTAATTCATCATTTTAAATCAAAACTGTAAGGGTTGCTTACAGTTTTGATTTTAGCATTATAAAAAGAAAAATAAAGATATAAT
The DNA here is from genome assembly GCA_964003875.1 of uncultured Flavobacteriales bacterium. Classification (GTDB taxonomy): domain Bacteria; phylum Bacteroidota; class Bacteroidia; order Flavobacteriales; family UBA7312; genus UBA8444. The sequence goes on from CAXFLH010000066.1 coordinate 4,345, forward strand.
ATGGATTTATTTAACGACTTTTCAATTGGCTTGTTTGTTTGGCAAACCGTTTTATTTTTAGCTCTTTTATTCTTACTAAGAAAATACGCTTGGAAACCTATTCTTAGGGCGGTAGAAGAAAGAGAAGAAGGTATTAAAAACGCTTTGGAGGCAGCAGATAACGCCAAAAAAGAGATGGAAGCCCTCAATGCTGACAACGAGCGTATTTTGCGTGAAGCAAAAGCCGAAAGAGATAGCATACTCAAGGAGGCAAGAGAGATAAAAGAAACAATTATTACTGAGGCAAAGATACAAGCTTCAGAAGAAGCAGATAAGGTTTTGGCATCAGCAAGAGAGCAAATCAACAATGAAAAATTGGCGGCTATTACAGAGCTTAAAAATCAGGTAGCAGACCTATCTATTGATATTGCAGAAAAAGTATTGAAGTCGGAATTGAAAGACGCTGACAAACAAAAGGAATTAGTAAACAACGCTTTGAAAGAGGCTGCTTTGAGTTAAGATGAGAAACACAAGAGCAACACTGAGGTATGCTAAGTCTTTACTAGAGTTAGCCAAAGAGCAAAACACATTAGAGCTTTGCAAAACAGATATGGCTAGTGTCGTATCTCTATGCCAAAACTCTAGAGAGTTAGTTTTGTTATTGAAAAGCCCTGTGGTCAAGACCGATAAAAAACTAGCCATTATAGCCGAAGTATTTGTAGGCTGTTCTCCTTTAGTGGTAAGCTTTATTAACCTCATCACTAAAAAGAAAAGAGAAGCCTTGTTATTTGATATAGCACAAGGCTTTTTAGATTTATACAAAATTGACCAAGGTATTGAGTCGGCAACTTTAACCACTGCCGTTGCATTAGATGAAGACACTAGACAACAAATCCTAGAATTCATCAAAAAGCAAGGCGTTAGTCAGGTCGATTTAACAGAACAAGTAGATGAAAGCCTTATCGGTGGAGCAATCCTTAGGTTGGGCGATAAACAACTAGACGCCAGCGTAGCGCGTCAGATAAAAGATTTAAAACAATCGTTTAATAAAAACCTTTACATAAAGGACTTCTAAATTAACAACTATGGCAGAAGTAAAACCAGCTGAGGTATCAGCAATTTTAAGACAACAATTAGCAGGGTTCAAATCTGAATCGGACTTACAAGAGGTAGGAACTGTATTGCAAGTGGGTGATGGTATTGCTCGTGTTTACGGTTTAACCAACGTTCAGTCGGGTGAGCTTATTGAATTCGAAAGTGGACTACAAGGCATCGTTCTAAACCTAGAAGAAGATAATGTCGGTGCGGTATTATTAGGACCTTCTAAAGGGATTAAAGAAGGCGATGTTGTTAAAAGAACCAACCGTATTGCTTCTATCAATGTAGGAGAAGGTATGTTGGGCCGAGTAGTAGATACTCTTGGTAACCCTATCGATGGTAAAGGACCGATTCAAGGTGACACTTACGAAATGCCTATTGAAAGAAAGGCACCGGGTGTTATTTACCGCCAGCCAGTAAACGAGCCATTACAAACGGGTATCAAAGCTATCGACGCTATGATTCCTGTAGGTAGAGGACAAAGGGAGCTAATTATTGGTGACCGTCAGACAGGAAAGACTGCAGTAGCTATTGATACCATTATCAATCAAAAAGAATTTTATGATAAGGGAGAGCCTGTATTCTGTATCTACGTTGCTGTAGGACAAAAAGGCTCTACTGTAGCAGCTATAGCTAAGACTTTAGAAGATGCTGGAGCATTGCCTTACACTGTTATTGTAGCGTCTAATGCTTCTGACCCTGCACCGATGCAGTTTTATGCACCACTTGCTGGAGCTGCTATTGGTGAATACTTTAGAGATACAGGTCGTCCAGCATTGATTGTGTTTGACGATTTATCTAAACAAGCGGTAGCCTATCGTGAGGTATCTTTATTATTAAGAAGACCACCGGGTCGTGAGGCTTATCCAGGTGATGTATTCTACTTACACTCACGTTTATTGGAAAGAGCCGCCAAAGTGATTAATGACGATGCTATTGCCGCTCAAATGAACGATTTACCAGAATCCTTAAAAGGTATGGTAAAAGGTGGCGGTTCATTAACTGCTCTTCCTATTATTGAAACACAAGCGGGTGACGTATCGGCTTATATTCCTACTAATGTAATTTCTATTACAGACGGTCAGATTTTCTTAGATGGTGACTTATTTAACTCGGGTGTTCGTCCAGCTATTAACGTAGGTATTTCAGTATCTCGTGTAGGGGGTTCGGCACAAATTAAGTCTATGAAGAAGATTTCAGGAACCTTAAAATTAGACCAAGCACAGTACCGTGAGCTAGAGGCTTTTGCTAAGTTCGGTTCGGATTTGGATGCGGCTACTACGGCGGTTATTGAAAAAGGTAAGCGTAATGTGGAAATCCTTAAACAAGGACAGTACTCACCATTAAGAGTAGAAGAACAAGCAGCTATCATTTTCTGTGGTACTAACGGTCTTTTGATGGACGTACCAACTGAAAAGGTAAAAGAATTCGAAGCGGAGTTTATCGCTTTCTTACACAACAAGCACCAAGACGTCTTAGACGCTTTGGCAGCAGGTAAGTTAAGCGACGATATTACTGACACCTTACGCGCAGTATGTGCCGATTTATCTAAGAAATACGCAGCATAAACTATGGCTAACTTAAAAGAAATACGGGCAAGAATTACTTCGGTAGGTTCTACTATGCAAATTACATCTGCTATGAAAATGGTATCGGCAGCTAAGCTCAAAAGAGCCCAAGACGCCATTACACAGATGCGTCCGTATGCCAACAAGTTAAGCGAGTTATTGGTCAATCTGAGCTCTACCTTAGATGCTTCTGAAGGAGGTGTTTACGCTCAAGCTAGAGAGGTCAAATCCATACTTATTGTAGCGGTGACATCCAACAGGGGATTGTGCGGTGCTTTCAACAACAATGTGATAAAAGGCGCTAAGTCACTAGCTGAGGGCTATGAACAAGTCGCTTTTGTGACCATAGGAAAAAAAGCCTCTGAGTACTTTGCTAAAAACGGTTATGAAGTTATTTCTTCACATGACGATTTGTATAACGACCTTAGCTTTGCTAACACTTCAGTTATTGCCCAAGATTTGATGGATCAATTTGTAGAAGGACGTTACGACAAAATCGTGGTGGTGTATAACCAATTTAAAAATGCCGCTTCTCAAAATCTGATGACAGAGGCCTATTTGCCGGTAGAAACACCAGCTGACGATACAGCCACTATTGGCGATTATATTTTCGAACCCGAAAAGGAAGAAATTGTAGCAGAGCTTATCCCTAAGTCTTTGAAGGTACAACTTTTCAAAGCGGTCTTAGATTCTCACGCTTCCGAGCATGGTGCGCGTATGACGGCTATGCACAAAGCAACGGATAATGCTGGGGAACTTAAAAGAGAACTGACACTGACTTATAACAAGGCGAGACAAGCCGCCATTACAGGAGAAATTCTCGAAATAGTTGGTGGTGCTGAGGCCTTAAATGGTTAAGCATAAGCACATAAACAATATAAAAAGCTTGCTCATCGGCCTTTTTTTGTACATCACAAAAACTTCTAAACTCGTCAAAATCACTTGACTTAAATAATGTTTTCTATCAAATTTTTAGGGATACTATTGATAATAAAACCATTAAAATACGTAAGTGATGATAGTCATCAACACCCATACCATTCTTCACAATGCCATTTTAACGGAGTGAAGAATCTAACCTATAGTCTAGTAGTGTTATTCTTCTCTCTGTTCAGAATAGTGTTGATTAAGAAAGGCTGTTTGTGTTTTAGGCTTTTGGAAAAAACTATCTTTGTCCAAATAAAGTACACATTATGGCCTATCACTATATTTTATCCGAACACCGAGATGGTGTGGCATACCTTACCATCAACCGCCCTAACCAATTGAACGCTCTTAACAAAGCTACTATTGAGGAATTAAACCATGCAATTATCCAAGCTGATGCGGATACTTCAGTTCAATGCATCCTTATAACAGGCTCAGGCAGTAAGGCTTTTGTAGCGGGTGCTGACATCAAAGAATTTGCTCATTTTAACGCTCAAGAGGGAGCGCAACTAGCGACTGACGGTCAGCGCCTACTCTTCGACTTATTGGATAACTTATCTACACCCAGTATAGCGGCCATTAATGGTTTTGCCCTAGGTGGAGGTTTAGAGTTAGCTATGGCTTGTCATATTCGAGTAGCTTCTACTACCGCCAAGATGGGTTTGCCTGAAGTGTCATTGGGTGTTATTCCGGGTTATGGCGGTACTCAGCGTTTGCGTGAATTGGTGGGCAAAGGCAAAGCATTAGAAATGATAACTACTGCTGGTATGCTTAGTGCTGAAGAAGCCTTTTCTTGGGGCTTAG
>CAXFLH010000067.1:0-8706 GCA_964003875.1 uncultured Flavobacteriales bacterium
AAATGGGAAGTCCTGAAGATCCATCCAACTTTATTAATGCCGTCATTGATGAAAAGGCATTTGATAGAATCGCTTCCTATATCGATTACGTTAAAGAGCAAGACGATGCTGAAATTATTGCCGGAGGAAATTATGATAAATCAAAAGGATATTTTATTGAACCTACTATAGTGGTCACAAGCAATCCCACTTTCCGCACCATGTGTGAAGAAATTTTTGGACCTGTCATTACCATTTACGTTTACGAGCCTAAAGATTGGAAAGCCACTTTAGAATTGGTGGACAATACAAGTGAATATGCGCTTACAGGTGCTATTTTTTCTACTGACAGATATGCTATTGAAGAAGCCTCTAAAGCTTTGGAAAATGCAGCTGGTAACTTCTACATCAACGATAAGCCAACTGGGGCTGTTGTGGGTCAACAACCTTTTGGTGGCGCTAGAGGTTCTGGAACTAACGATAAGGCAGGCTCTATACTCAACCTATTGCGTTGGGTATCGCCACGTACCATTAAGGAAACCTTTGTTCCTGCTCAAGACTACAGGTATCCATTTTTAGGATAATTAAATTTTAAGCGTTGGGTTATGAATCCAACGCTTTTTTTTACTTTTGAGAACAATGTTGAAAGAGTATTACGATAAATTACCCCCTATCTTGAAGAACAAGTTTATACTTGTTACGCTAATCCTTATCGTATGGGTAGCCTTTTTTGACTCCAACAACTGGATAAAACAAGCCAAACTGAAATCCGAAATTGAGGACTTGAAAGAACAAAAAAATTACTACCAAGACGAGATAGAAAAAGATAGTGTTGCTCTTTTCGACCTGACCAACAATCAAGAAACGCAAGAGAAATTTGCTAGAGAGAAGTACTTGATGAAAAAGGAAAACGAAGACGTCATAGTTATCATAGATTCCAATGAATAAATTATTTTCAGAATTTGCTGCTGTTAGCAGTCAGCAATGGAAAGACAAATTATGTGCCGACCTAAAAGGTAAAACCTTTGAGAATCTCATTAGCTCAGAGGGTACGCTTCCTTTTTATCATTCGGATACGCACAAGCACTTTAACCCCATACCAATTACTGAAAGTTGGGAATCGGTACAGTGGATAGATGGCTCAGACCCAAAAAAGGGCAATCAACAGGCTTTGGAAGCCTTACAAAATGGCATGACGGCTTTGTGCTTTTCCAATCCACAAGAATTAAAAACACTTCTTCAAGATGTACTCATACAACATATCCGAATAGATTTTGAAAATTATTCCAAAGAAAGTATACAAGAGTTTGAGGATTTAGTCCAAGAAAGAGGGCTCAATCCAGAAGACATATTAGGTGCTTTTCACGGACAAGAAAACAAAGGAAATCTTCCAAATTACGTTTACCATACGGTTTTTGTCGATGACATTTACCAAGCTATTGAAGAAGGTCAGCTTAGCTCACAATATGTGTTTACCATAGGTAGCGATTACTTCAAAGAAATAGCTAAAATGAGGGCTTTCTTCATAGCCTTTGAAACAATTAATAAGACCATACCCTATATATTGGCACAAACTACTTTAGCCAATAAAACGACTGAACAGCCTTACAACAACTTATTGCGAACGACTACAGAAAGTATGTCGGCTATTTTTGGGGGTTGTGATGCTCTTATGATACGCCCATACAACCAATCCTTTGAGGAAGTCACCGACTTTTCGAACCGTTTGGCACGTAATCAACATCATATCTTGAGGGAAGAAAGTTATTTAGAAAAAGTACAAGACCCTAGTGCAGGAAGCTACTTCATAGAAGCCCTAACCCAAGGCTTTTTAAAATCCGAAAGACAAGAAGGCAAGATTGAAAATGTTGAACAAAAATTATGGCATACTGCAGAGCAAATAGCCGTCAAAAGCAAGTATAGCAAAGAAGATATTCATGACCTTAAGCACATTCATTTTGGAGCTGGTATAGCCCCAAATTTAAGAGGACCTTATTCGTCTATGTACGTCAGTCGCCCGTGGACTATTCGTCAGTACGCTGGTTTTTCTACGGCACAAGAATCCAATGCCTTTTACAGAAGAAATTTAGCCGCTGGGCAAAAAGGCTTATCGGTAGCTTTTGATTTGGCTACCCATAGGGGTTACGATTCCGACCACCCTAGAGTAGAGGGCGATGTTGGTAAAGCTGGTGTAGCCATAGACTCCATCACCGATATGAACGTCTTGTTTGATGGCATTCCTTTAGATAAAATGTCCGTTTCTATGACTATGAATGGTGCGGTATTGCCCATTATGGCATTTTATATTGTAGCCGCCCAACAGCAAGGCGTAGATCAAAAAGACTTATCGGGAACTATACAAAACGATATCCTTAAAGAATTTATGGTGCGTAACACTTACATCTATCCGCCTCAACATTCTATGCGTATCATTTCGGATATTTTCAAATACACTTCTGAGCACATGCCCAAATTTAACAGTATCAGTATTTCGGGTTATCATATGCAGGAGGCTGGTGCTACCGCCGATATAGAATTGGCGTACACCCTAGCTGATGGTTTAGAATACATACGCAAGGGCATAGAAGCAGGTATGGATATTGACACCTTCGCTCCTCGCCTATCTTTCTTTTGGGGTATTGGTATGAATCACTTTATGGAAATTGCCAAGATGCGAGCCGCTCGTATGTTGTGGGCAAAAATTGTTAAGCAATTCAATCCTAAAAACCCCAAATCTTTGGCACTAAGAACCCATTGTCAAACTAGTGGTTGGAGTTTGACCGAGCAAGATCCTTTCAATAATATCAGTAGAACCTGTATTGAGGCCATGTCAGCCGTTATGGGTGGCACACAATCTTTGCATACCAACGCTTTGGACGAAGCCATCGCATTACCTACCGATTTTTCAGCTAAAATTGCTAGAGATACACAGATTTACCTACAAAACGATATAGGCTTATGCCAAACGGTAGATCCTTGGGGCGGTTCATATTATGTAGAAAAGCTAACTCACGACATCGCCCAAAGAGCGTGGGAACACATACAAGAAATTGAGGAATTGGGAGGTATGGCAAAAGCCATAGAAACAGGCTTACCAAAAATGCGTATTGAAGAAGCCGCCGCTAGAAAACAAGCCCGAATAGACAGTGCAAAAGATACTATTGTTGGGGTTAATGCTTATAAGAACAAATCCGAAGAACAAGACTTGGATATTTTGGAAGTGGACAATACAGCAGTCCGTTTATCTCAAATTAAACAACTCCAAGAACTCAATGACCAACGCGATAAAGTAGCCGTACAACAAGCCCTAGACGCCATTAGCCAAGCCTGTGAAAATGGGGAGGGCAACCTATTGGCTTTGGCTGTAGAAGCCGCCCAAAAACAAGCTACTTTGGGCGAAATTTCGTATGCTTGTGAAAAGGTTTTTGGTCGCTATCAGGCACAAAACAATTCGATATCAGGTGTTTATAAGATGGAAATAGAAGACAACCCACATTTCAAAGCAGCTTTAAAGCTGAGTGCTACATTTGAAAAGCAAAAAGGAAGACGTCCCCGTTTGATGGTCGCTAAGATGGGACAAGATGGCCACGATAGAGGTGCTAAAGTGGTAGCCACCTCCTTTGCCGATTTGGGCTTTGATGTAGATATGGGCCCTTTATTCCAAACGCCTAAAGAAGCCGCAAAACAGGCCATAGAAAATGACGTGCATATTTTGGGCATATCTTCTCTAGCGGCAGGACACAAAACCTTAGTACCACAAGTCATTAGTGAACTTGAGGCTATGGGGCGTGGCGATATATTAGTTATTGCTGGTGGCGTGATTCCACAACAAGACTACGATTTCTTGTACCAAGCTGGAGTGAGTGGTATTTTTGGACCCGGAACAGTCATTGCCCAAGCGGCTAGTGACATATTAAAGCAATTGCTCGATGAATAAGCTCAGTCAAGAGGTTATAGCAGGGAATCGTTCGGCATTGGCTAGAGCCATTACCCTAGTGGAAAGTACACTTGCCGAGCATCAGCAAGAAGCTCAAAGTATCCTACAAGACATATTACCCCATAGCGGACAATCTTTGCGTATAGGCATAACGGGAGTTCCTGGAGTAGGTAAAAGCACTTTTATAGAAGCCCTAGGTAAACACCTTACAGAACAAGGCATTAAGGTAGCTGTTTTAGCCATTGATCCCTCTAGCCAAAAATCAGGAGGTAGCATATTGGGTGACAAAACCCGTATGCACGAATTGTCGGTTGATGATTTGGCATTTATTCGCCCCTCACCAACGGCAGGTTCTTTGGGTGGCGTAGCCAAAAAAACACGAGAAAGCATACTCCTTTGTGAGGCTGCTGGTTATGAAGTCATACTCATAGAAACAGTAGGCGTAGGACAATCCGAAACAGCCGTTCATTCTATGGTGGACGTCTTTGTTTTGCTTATGTTGGCTAGGGCTGGTGACGAGCTACAAGGCATCAAACGAGGCATAATGGAAATGGCGGATATCTTACTCATCAACAAAGCGGATGGAGATAACCTCATTCCAGCTAAAAAAGCCCAAGCCCAATACAAAACAGCCTTACACCTTTTCCCTCCTAACCCTAACGGTTGGACTCCTCAGGTGGGTATTTGTTCGGCATTGGAAAAACAACACATTGACCAAGCTTGGGAAACTATCGAGGCTTATCGCAAATGGACCAAAGAACGAGGAACTTTACAAAGCCAACGCCAAGAGCAAAACCGCTATTGGTTTCGTCAAATGATAAAAGCCCGTTTAGAAGATGATTTTTATAGCCAACACCATAGCCAAATAGCCCAATTGGAACAAGAAGTCATGCAGGCTAAACTCAGCCCCTCACAAGCCTTACAACAACTCTTTCAGTGAAAAAAGGTGTCTTTTATATGCTAGGTTCTACCCTAGCTTTTGCCCTCATGCAAATCTGTGTGAAGTACTTGCCCCATATTCCAGCCCACGAGCTCATTTTATTCCGTTCCATCGTCTCTATCGTTTTGAGTGTGGCTATGCTCCAAAAGTTAGGCATACCCCTATTGGGCAACAATAAAAAGGTCTTATTGATGCGAGGTATTTTTGGCACTACTGCCCTATTGTTATTTTTCTACACTTTACAAAATATACCCCTAGCTAGTGCCGTGACTTTACAATACCTTTCGCCCATCTTTACTGCCCTCTTTGCAGCTATCTTTCTCAAGGAAAAAATGCAAATCAAACAATGGCTATACTTTGGCATTTCCTTTGCTGGAGTAGCCTTGATAAAAGGTTTTGACGAGCGTATTTCGGTCACCTTTATGCTCATAGGCATTTGCTCGGCTATGTTTTCAGGAATGGCATACACCTGCATACGTCAACTCAAAGACACAGAACACCCTGTAGTCGTAGTCTTGTATTTCCCTTTGGTGGCTATTCCCATTATGTCGGTACTGTCCTATTTGAATTGGGTGACACCCCAAGGCATTGACTGGTTATACCTTTTGCTGATGGGACTGTTTACTCAAATTGCCCAAATACTGATGACTAAGGGCATACAAAGTGGTCTAGCCAACAAAATGATAAGTTTAAAGTACGTGGGCACCATTTACGCTTTAGCTATAGGCTACCTCCTTTTTGGGGAAAGTTATGGCATTATGAGTTTATTGGGTATTGCTATGGTCACAACAGGTGTGGTACTGAATTTTAGTAGCTCTAAAAAAGATAAGTGATAATGCCCAACAGCAATACTTAAAAGGAATAACAGGCTTAGAATCAATTGTTTTTTCATGTTTTTTTAAGTCTTTAAAATAAGGAACCCATGCGGTAAAACATGGGTTGCTTCATAAAAGAACTTGAAAAATTAAGCTTGTTATTAGCGGTTAAGCTATTCAAAATATAAGTTATTTATTGTAACGGAAATTCTTTTTTTATCAACAATTGCAAATCGCGGCAAGTATCCAAGACATAATGGGGCTGATGTTCTGAAAAATCACCGTGACCGTAGCTGACACCAACACATAGCATGTGGTGGTTTTTGGCTCCAATAATATCAAATTTAGTATCGCCAATCATCAAACAGTCTTTAGGATTTAGGGCGTACTTCTCAAGGATATAAGCTATAATTTCTGTTTTGTCGCTACGACTATTGTCTAAATTACAACCTACTATCTCCAAAAAGTATTTATCTAATGCGTGTTCTGCTAATATTTCTTTCGCAAAGACCGTCGGTTTAGAAGTAGCTACATAAAGGGTGTAGCCTTCTTGCTTGAGAGCATGTAACACATCGGCAATTCCTGTAAACAAAGTGTTTTGGTGTATGCCTGTTTCAGCATAATAACGTCTGAAATGACTGACTGCCTCCAAAGCTTGTTCATAGCTTAGCTTTAACTTCTCTTGAAAAGAATCCATAATGGGCGGGCCAATGAATTGGTGTAGTTCCTCCTCGCTAGGCATCACTGCACCCATCAAATCGACAGCATGACGTATTGAATTGACAATGCCTTCTTTAGGTTCTATGATAGTGCCATCTAGATCAAATAAAAGGTGTTTCATTGCTTATATTTCTAGTTCCTATCCCTTAAAGGATTGTTGAAAGAATAAAATAATTACTAATGAAAAGTATAGTGGTATCAATTGGCTATAATTTCAAACTCTGTTCGTCTGTTATTGGCTCTACCAGTTTTAGTGTTGTTGCTATCTACTGGACGACTTGCCCCATAGCCCATAGCTGTAACTCTACTACCATCTACAGAACGAGAAACTAAATAGGCTCTAACGGCTTCTGCTCGTCTTTGTGATAGCTTTTGATTGGCAGCATCGCCACCTACATTATCGGTATGTCCAGAAAGCTCAATCTTAAGACTGGGTACATCGGTCATCAGTTGTATCAAACGGTCTAGCTCGGGATATGAATCTATCTTTATCTCAGCTTTACCTGTATCGAAGAACACGTTTCTCAAAGCAATTTTACTTCCGATATCGATATTTTTCAATTCGATGTCTTTATTAATCATATTGTAGGCTGAACCTTGAGGTAAATTGAAGTTTTCTGAATGGAACAAATAGCCTTCTGCCTCCACCGAAATACCATAATTCAATCCTGAGGGTAATGACAATAAGAATTTGCCCGTAGCACTATTTGAACGCATAACTGCATAGACATCTCCCGTTGCATTATCAAATATTTTTATTTCAGCTTCTACAGGATCTTGCAACAGACCATCTAAAATACGCCCTTTGAAAACAGTTAAGCTATTCGCCACCGTAACCTTTACACTTTCTGGTATGTATGTATCTTCTATAGGGGAGGCAATACTAGCAATGAGATTGTCTTCACTAGCTACCGTCGGTTTTTTAGGTTCACCCCAAAAGGTAGCACAATAGATATCCATACCACCATTTCCACCATCTCTATTAGAGGCGAAATAGGCTTTTTTACCGTTAGCAGAAATACTAAAATACAATTCATCGTAAGGGGTATTTACAGGATAGCCCAAATTAATCGGTTCGCCCCAAAGGCCTAATTCGTTTCGGTAAGAAACAAAAACATCATAACCTCCTATTGACGTATGCCCTTGTGAACAGAAATACATGGTTTTGCCATCGGGTGCCATATATACCGAACCTTCTTGAAAACCTGAATTGACCTCTTGCCCTGCACTCTGTGCTTTTCCCCAAAAGGTTTCTTCCATATCTTTTTTACCACTAAAACTGATGTTCTTATCGCCACCATAGCCACCGTCAGTTATGAAATAGACTTTGATATCTTGAGGATCGTAAGAGGCAAAAGTTTCATTGGCATCGGTATTGACAACCTTTGACATCTTGAGCTTAGGCTCACTCCATTCCGTTCCTTTAAGTTTAGATTCGTAAATATCACTTTGACCATCGGTATATTTGAATAATAACAAACGCTGACCGTCATAGGCTAAAGAAGAAGATACATCATCGCCCTCGCTATTTAGACTGTTTAATGCTTTTAAAGATTGCCACTTTCTCTTTTTACGCTCGGCAGAGTAAATATCAAAGTTACCACTCTTATTGGTGTTGAAGATAATCTCTGAACCATCAGCAGAAATACTCGGTGCAATATCATCGTAAAAGGAATTTAATTCCTTAACATTATCTACCCATACTCTAGTTTTCATAGCGAAAATCTCAGCACCACTCTTACATTCTTTTATGTGCTTTCTATTCAACTTCTTGTAGGGTTCTAACTCTTTATCACTAGCTAAAGTACCATAGCGTAAGAACGACTTTTCAGCTTGTTCAAAATCTTGCTCTAACTGATAGGCTTTACCTAATAAAAAATATAAAAAAGGCTCTGCCTCATCTCCAGCCAATTCTAAAGATTTTTTAAGAAAAGGCATAGCCTTATAAGGGGTATTAGTATATAAATAGGCGTGACCTACTTTTCTGTTTAAGTCCGAATTATTAGGGTTAAACTCCTGAGCTGGTAAATAAAACTCTAAGGCTTTGGAGTATTCATCAGCGGCATAAACCATAGCTAAAACTTGAGCCTTACCCTTTTCCAACCATTCATCACCCATTTCTAAATTGGCTTTGGCTTTTTCAAAACCTACTTTATCGTCTTTAAAATTACCTTTCTTGAAAGCTACATCTTGAGCGAATAAGCCACAAGTCATTAAGGATAATACTAGTGTGAAAAACTGTTTCATATCTCTAATTATTCGCAATTGTTAATGTAATATTCATTTCCTTTTTCTATGCCTAATTGATAGGCTTT
>CAXFLH010000068.1:0-8532 GCA_964003875.1 uncultured Flavobacteriales bacterium
TGATATAAATAAAGCCAATTTAAAAAGAGTATCAGAGCTTTACAAATGTCAAACTATTGAAGGTAACTTGATTTATGATTTAGATGTGGATATTTATTCTCCTTGTGCTTTAGGTGCCACAATCAATGATACCACTGTAGAACAATTTAAATGTAAAATTATAGCAGGAGCTGCTAACAACCAACTTCAAGATGAAGATAAACACGCTAATACGCTTAAAGAAAAGGGAATTTTATATGCTCCGGATTTTTTAATAAATGCTGGTGGATTGATAAATGTTTATTCTGAGATTAATGGCTATAATAGAGAAAAAGCTATTGCTCAGACACGTAAAATTTATGATACTACTTTAGAGATTTTTTCTAAATCTGAAGAAGAAAATATTACTACGTACCAATCAGCTCTAAAATTGGCTATGGAACGTATAGCACAAGCTAAAAACTAGAGAATCAACAGATATTTATGCTTAATAGACGTCACTTAAGAATACGTGTTTTACAATTTGTTTATTCTTGGAATAAATCAAATGGAGAAGAAATTGCTGCTCTTGAAAAGCAATTTTTGAAATCTTTAGCTAAAGTAGAGGAGTTATATCTCCTTTTGCTATTGTATATTTTAGAGGTAAGAGACTTTGCTGAAAATTATACAGAAGACTCTAAGAAAAAACAATTACCTTCTCAAAATGATTTAAATCCAAATAAGAAATTCATCAATAATTTGTTTTTACAAAAACTGAGAGATGATTCTGATTTAATAAATAAAGCAGGACACTATAAATTATCTTTTACTGATGAGCAAAATATGATAAAAGCCGTTTATTTTAAAATGGTAGAGTCTGAATTGTACACTTCATACATGAGTGAGGATACTTTTGACTTTGAATCAGACAAAAAGTTTATTATCAAACTTTTTAGCAAAGAATTAATAGAGATTGAAGTTTTTCAAGATTTTTTAAATGAGCAAGATATCTTTTGGGAAGATGACTTCCCTTTTATTTGTAGTATGGTTATGAAAACAATTAAGGATTCTGATAATGATACAATAGAATTGTTTGAGCTTTTTAAGGATACCGATGAAAAAGACTTTGCAGTTAATTTGTTGCGTCATTCTATAGTTCATTCTGATGAATTTTCAGAATTAATTTCTTCAAAAACCAAAAACTGGGATTTGGAAAGGGTTGCGCAAATGGACTTAATCTTAATGCAAATGGCACTTTCTGAACTATTAAAAATGCCTAGTATTCCCGTAAAAGTTACTATCAATGAATATATTGAACTTGCAAAATATTATAGCACACCAAATAGTAAGAATTTTGTTAATGGTATTCTTGACAGTTTATTAATTGAACTAAAGAGAGAAGGAGTCATTAACAAAATGGGTAGAGGCTTAATCGAATAATTACTACTTTTGCTATTAACTAAATTATAATTTTAACATGTATAAAGTATTTTTAAAATCCCTATTGGTTTTATTATTTTCTTGTGGCGATATATCCAAAGAAGTAGGAGATAACACAAAAACTCCTGCTAAGAAAGAAGAAGCAAAACCATCGTTATCATCTAATCTAGTTATGAATGATAATACGGCAGAGTCTTCAAGCGAAAAATTAGGAATGCCAAAGTTTAATTTTGAAAAAGAATTACACGATTTCGGACAACTCGTAGATGGTGAGAAAGTATCATATTCTTTTATATTTACTAATTCAGGTGATTCACCATTAATTATTTCAAATGCTAAAGGTTCTTGTGGTTGTACAGTACCAAATTGGTCAAAAGATCCAATTGCACCCGGTGAATCTGGATCTATAGATGTAACTTTCAATAGTACAGGAAGAAGTGGAAAACAAAATAAAGCTATAACTTTAACAGCAAATACTAACCCAAGCAGAAAAGTGATAAACATCACCTCTGAAGTAATAACAAACTAAAATGAACATAACAACGATATTATTAAATGCAGAAGGTGGAGGCAATCCACTTATTTTCTTTGTTCTAGTTTTTGGTGTTTTTTGGTTTTTTATGATAAGACCTCAAGTGAAAAAGCAAAAACAAGAACGTAAATTCAGAGAAGAACTCAAGAAAGGAGATAAGGTTATCACTTCTGGAGGCTTACACGGTAAAATAGTAGAGGTATCTGAAAAAACAGTAAAAATAGATGTTGGAAGCAGCATTATTTTAAAATTTGACAAATCAGGAATATCTGCTGAATTATCTAATGCTAAAAAATAATCTTTATTAGGGCTTCGGCCCTTTTTTTATGTTGAGCAAACTTACATTTCTATTCAATAGATTAATTGTTGTTTTAAGAATTGAGAGAAAGCAACTTCCTATTTTCTTATTTCTTTTAGCTCTATCTACTTTATTTTGGATTCTTACTGTCTTGTCAAAAGATTATACTACAACAGTACATTATGAGGCTGCTTTTGTAGATTTACCTAGTGATAAATTACTCATTGAGGATAAAAAGGTTGATTTACACCTTCAAGTAATAGCACCAGGTTTTACCATACTTGCTCATCGTTTAAGTTTCAGAAAACACCTACCACTTTCGGTTTCTACTTTTATTCCTAAAAAGAAAGGCAATAAGTGGAATTATTATTGGCTAGGCAAACAATCCATTTCACAACTTCAAGAAGTTCTTCCTACCAATATGCAATTGTTACACGTTCAGCCTAACAGAATTGATGTATTATTAGATGAAAAAGCCGAAAGAGTTCTTCCTATACAGATTAAAACAGATTTATCTTTTAAAGATTTATTTCGACAAAAAGAACAAATAAAATTAGAGCCTTCTACAATAGTAATATCAGGGCCTAAAGCTGTTGTTGAAGTCTTTAGCTCTATTAGTACAGAAACCTTAAAAATTGATGATATTAATGCTAATTCTTCTGGAACTATAAATATAGAACCACTCAATCATTCTGAAATAAATTATTCTTTAAGTAAGGTGAGTTGGGAACTGAAAGTAGAGCAATTTACTGAGGGTGAAATGACACTACCTCTAAGCATAAAGAATGTTCCTAAGGGTTATGAAATAAAGCTATTTCCAGATGAAGTTACTGTAAATTATTTAGTTTCTTTAGATAAATTTGATTTGGTTAAAAAAGAAATGTTTGCAACTATTGTTAATTTTGATAATACTAAAAAACGTTTGCCAATTGAATTAGTCAGACAAGCCGATTTTGTAGAAAATGTAAGGGTTAATCCTAACAAAGTTGAATATTTTTTAATTAAGAAATAAAATGAAAAGAATCGGCTTAACAGGAAATATAGGAAGTGGCAAGACTACTGTAGCTTCTTGTTTTGAGATTCTTGGAATAGCTGTTTTTAACGCTGATAAGCAGGCAAAGTTACTGATGAATAAGGATGTTAATTTAAAGCAAAGCTTAATTGCTGAGTTTGGAAAAGAGGTATTTCTTAATAATGAGTTAAATCGTAAATATTTGTCCAAATTGGCTTTTAATGATGACATAGTTTTAAAAAGGCTTAATACTTTGGTGCATCCAGTTGTTCAAGAAGCTTTTGAAAAATGGTCTATTCAGCAGAGTGGGGCATATGTCATTAAGGAAGCTGCCATCTTGTTTGAAAGTAATACTTATCAGTCTTTAGATGCAATTATTTGTATTTCTTGCCCTGAAGAAATAAGATTTAAACGTATTTTAAAAAGAGATGATTTGTCAGAAAAGGAAGTAAGACAAAGAATGAGTCATCAATGGGTCGAAGAGAAGAAAATATCTCTTTCAGATTATACAATCACAAACGATAATTCTTGTTTGGTGATGCCACAAATACTAAGCGTTCATAGTGCCTTAAAATAGTTCGTCGGTTTTTCCTAACCCTTCTCGAATAATTTCTAGTTTGCCAGAAGAATAATCTACTACGGTTGATGGTATTAAGGAGCCTATTCCCGCATCGATTACAATATCGACTTTATTAGAATACCTTTCATAAATCAATTCGGGGTCTGTACTATACTCCATAATTGTATCTTCATCATGAACTGAAGTGGATAAGATAGGGTTACCTATTTCATTTACTAAAACTTGGGGAATGTTGTGGTTTGGAATTCTAATCCCTACAGTTTTCTTTTTGGTTTTAAACAGCTTTGGAATGCTTCCATTAGCTTTTAGAATAAAGGTGTACGGTCCTGGTAGCACCCTTTTCATACTTTTATAAGTGTTTCTGCTAATAGGTAGAGTATAGTCAGATAGTTGGCTCAAATCTGAGCATATAAATGAAAAATTTTGCTTTTTAAGGTCTACATTTTTGATTTTCGCTATGCGTTCTACGGCTTTTTGTTGAAAGATATCACAACCTATTCCATAAATGGTATCTGTTGGGTAGATAATTATGCCACCATCTTTCAAACATTCTACGATTTGAGCGATACCTCTAGGATTGGGATTGTCAGGGTGTATTTTAACGAGCATATTGTTATTGATTCTTAGCGTAATCGTCTAAAAATTTCTTTAATCCAATATCTGTAAGCGTGTGTGGTATTAATTCTTTTATAGCAGATAGGGGAGCCGTAACAACATGAGCGCCGATTTTAGCACATTCTTCAATGTGGTTTTTATTTCTGATAGAAGCGGCTAGAACTTTTGTTTGATAATTTTGTTTCTCAAACATATCAACTATACTTTTAACAATTTGAATACCATCTTGTCCATTGTCGTCAAGTCTGCCAATAAAAGGTGAAACGTATGTTGCACCAGCTTGTGCTGCTATTAGTGCTTGTCCCAATGAAAACACTAGCGTACAATTGGTTTTAATTCCTTTGTCACTAAAATATCGAATAGCTTTTATTCCTTCCTCAATCATGGGTATTTTAACCACTATTTGAGGATTCAAAAGAGCTAATTCTTGACCTTCTCCAATCATACCTTCAAAATCAGTAGATATCACTTCAGCACTAACATCGCCATCAACAATTTCACAAATGGTTTTATAATGTTCAAGGATATTATCTTTTCCTTTTATTCCCTCTTTAGCCATTAGACTAGGATTGGTTGTTACACCATTGAGAATACCTAAGGATTGTGCCTCTTTGATATTGTCTAAATTTGCTGTGTCGATGAAAAATCTCATATTGATAGGCTATATATTCAATAAAGATAATAAAAAAAGGGCAAGCTACTTACGTCACACCGCTCAACCACTTACCCTTGCTACCTTCCGGTCCTGGGGGAGTTCAGCAGGAGCTGGTTGCGTAAGACTTGCCCGTTGCAAATATATACTAATTGCCCTCTATTACGAATACTTTACTCTAAAAAAATAGCACAAAAAAATAATTATATTTGTAAAGAATCCTTAAAACAAAATAATGAAAGATTATATCCTTAAAAATGGTCTGATACTTGGTTCGATAAGTATAATTTTGCTAGTAGCATCTTATGCAATAGGAGTAGATTTTTTCTTAAACAATACTTGGTCTATTGTAAAAGGTATCTTACCTTATATTGTCTTAATATTTTTAGTTATTGAATACAAAAAATTTGCTGGAGGTTATATTTCTTTTAAAGAAACCTTCACAGTTACACTTGGTATTACTGTAGCAGGGGCATTTTTATCCACTTTTTTTTCTATTCTATTATTCAACTTTATAGATCCTGACTTTGCAGTGCAATTAAAAGATTTTACCGTTGAAAAATTAGCTGTTCAGCTTGATCAATTACCAGAAAGTAATCCCATGTATAGTGTGATGGAAACTTTAATTGAACAAACACAGGAAGAGGATATATATTCTATTTCTAATCAGGCAAGTGCTTTGTTTTATAGTTTGTTTTTCCATATTTTATTTTCTGCTATAATTGCTGCATTTATCAAAAAAGACAAGCCAATAGAAATGTCCGAATAATATGAATATTTCAGTTGTAGTTCCTTCATATAATGAGTCTAAATCTTTACCTGAGTTATGCACTTGGATAGATAAAGTGATGACTTCTAATTCATTTACTTATGAAATCATCATTGCTGATGATGGTAGTACCGATGATTCTTGGGAAGTCATTCAAAAATTATCCAAATCCAATTCAAATATTAAAGGCATAAAATTTCGAAGAAATTATGGTAAATCAGCGGCTTTAAATATTGCTTTTGCAAAGGCCGAAGGAAATGTCGTTATTACAATGGATGCTGATTTACAAGATAGTCCAGAAGAAATTCCTGAATTATACCGTTTAATAAATGAAGAGGGTTGGGATATGGTCTCTGGTTGGAAAAAGAAACGATATGACCCAATTACAAAGACGATTCCTACTAAGTTATACAATTGGGCCGCTCGTAAGGCTTCTGGTATTTACCTACATGATTTCAATTGTGGCCTTAAGTCATACAAAAAAGATGTTATAAAGAACATTGAATTATATGGTGAAATGCATCGTTATATTCCGATGTTAGCAAAGCGAGCAGGTTTTCCAAAAATTACAGAAAAAGTAGTACAGCATCAAGCTAGAAAATATGGAGTTACAAAATTCGGTATTGAGCGTTTTATTAACGGTTTCCTAGATTTAATGACCGTTACTTTTGTTTCTCGATTTGGTAAAAAACCGATGCACTTTTTTGGCGTGTTAGGTACGTTAATGTTCGTACTAGGCTTTGTGCTTTTTTCATTTCTTGGTGTACAGAAACTATACTATATGTATTCTGACGTTAAAGCTACTAATATTGCAGATATGAGTGGTTTTTATATTGCATTGACCTCTATGATTATGGGTTTACAATTATTCTTAGCGGGTTTTATTGGAGAGATGATTTCTAGAAATGCTCATGATAGAAATCAATATCATGTAGAAGAAGAAATTTAGTTCTAAAGTAGCTTACTTAAGCTAATCAGCGAATCCGTACAAAAATACTTTTCTGATTGACCAATCAATACGGCAAACATATTGGCGTTTTTAGCAAATTCCATATCACTAATAGAATCACCTACCATTATGCTTTTTTTGAAGTCTATAGATGGAAATTCCTCTTTGGCTTGTAGAGCCATGCCAATATTCGGTTTTCTCATAATGGAATTTTCTTCTGCCAATTGTGGTGCATGATATATAGCATCAATCCTACCGCCGAAATTTTGAACTTCTTGAAGTAAATGTTGATGTACTTTATGTAAGTCGTCTTCAGTCATTAAACGCTTACTTATTCCTTGTTGGTTAGTGACTATCACTACTCTATGAAAATGGCTTGAAAATAGTTTAATAGCCTCTAGAGCATATGGGAGAAATTCAAACTCATCAATAGTTTTGACATAATCTTCGTCTAACTTTTTGTTTATTACACCATCTCTATCTAAAAATAGTGTCCAGCTTGTGTCAATTTTGGGAATTGCTACATTCATTTTTTATGAAAATAATTCCTTTTCTACCAATTCACATATTGCATGCCCTAGCATAAGGTGACATTCTTGTATTCTTGGCGTATCATCGGAGGGAATATTGATTAAATAATCACAGCAAGGCTTCATATTTCCGTTTGCTTTTCCTGTGAACCCTATTGTAATAATGTTTTTCTTTTTAGCTTCTTCTAAAGCTTTAATGACATTTTTAGAATTTCCAGATGTTGACATGCTAATTAGAATATCTCCTTGTTTGCCAATTCCTTGTATAAGTCTAGCGTACACTTCATCAAATGAGAAATCATTAGAAACTGCAGTCATAAAAGAAGTGTCAGTATGTAATGCTTCAGCGTGTAGCGGAGGTCTGTTTAAGTAGTATCTGCCTGAAAATTCTGCTGCTAAATGTTGAGCATCTGCGGCACTACCTCCATTGCCACAGAACAATAACTTGTTTCCATTGTTGAAAGCTTCTACAATCAAATCTGCCACTTTGGTAATATCGACCATTATAGCATCATTTTGTAACAGTTCTTGCTTAACCGTAATGGAATCACTAATATTTCTTCTAATAAGGTCTTGTTTCATGATGTTATGTTGTTCTTTTTAGAGTTTGTTAAAGCAAGTAATTTTTTTGTAAAGATAGACCAAGAATATTGTTCCTTTATTTGGTTAATATTTTCTATCATTTCATTAATGTTAGTCTCATTAAAGAATTTCAAAATAGCTTTTTTTATTTCATCAGCATGTGGTGAAACAACATAGCCTACTTTACCGTCAGGACACATTTCTTTGAGTCCGCCAACATCTGTGACTATCATAGGCTTGTTAAAGTGATAGGCTATTTGAGTCACGCCACTTTGGGTAGCTGATTTGTAGGGTTGAACAACCAAATCACAAGCATTAAAATACAAATGAACTTCAGAGTCAGGAATAAATTGTTCGACTTGAATGATATCCTGTTCTAAGTTATATTTTTCTATGAGTTTTTTGTAGGGGGCTTGGTTAGAATAGTATTCGCCAGCAATTATAAGTTTGATATTTTTTTCTCTAATCTCATTGGCAGAAAAAGCTTCCAATAGTAGGTCTAAGCCTTTGTAGTCACGTATTAAGCCAAAGAATAATATATATCTATAATCTTGATTTAATTTTAAAGATTCAATCGCTTTTTCTTTAGGCTCTATTTCTCCAAAATTATCATAT
>CAXFLH010000069.1:0-8509 GCA_964003875.1 uncultured Flavobacteriales bacterium
ATTTGCCATCTTGGAAAGTGTATTAGCTGTTGTAGGTGCAATAACAAATAAATCGGCCCAAAGACCGATTTCTACGTGGTTGTTCCATACATCTTTATCTTCTTCTTTAACCAATCCACTGAGAACTGGATTTTTAGATAAAGTCGATAAGGTTAGAGGGGTAATAAATTGTTGGGATTCAGGAGTTTGTATTACCCTAACATTGGCACCTTGTTTTACAAACTCTCTTACTAAAAATGCAGATTTGTAGGCTGCAATACTTGCAGTCACACCAACAATTACATTTTTACCCTTGAAAAAAGACATTAGATGTTGTCTTCTTCGTTATCTAACTTAGCGTTTCTGTGATAAATGTTTTCTTCTAAAAATTCTTGTACTGCAATAAGTGTTCCTTTTGGAAGTCTTTCATAAAACTTAGAAACTTCTATTTGCTCACTGTTTTCAAAAATCTCTTCTATAGATTCACTAGGAGTAGCGAATTCTGCTAGTTTGGAAAGTAACTCTTCTTTGATGTCTTTATTTATTTGAACAGCACGTTTAGACATTATTGCTACAGCTTCGTACATATTTCCAGTACGCTGAGCCATATCTTTAATGTTTCTTGTTTCTGTAGTATTTGCTGCTTTTGATTTTTTAAAATCTGTCATTGTTGAAACTTTTCTAGTTGTTTAATTGATTTTTCATAAATGTTATTTGCCTCTTTTAACCTATTATCTTCAGGAAAATTTTTGGCAAAATATCGATAAGATGCTATTGTATTGTTTAAACGTTCTATTTTCTTACTAGAAACACTATTTATAGCTAGTTTGTAATTAGCATCTAAGATTAAAAATTGTATTTCAGATTGATTTTCAATAGTTGGATAGTCAGTTATAACGTTATTTAAGGCAGTAATTGCAGCATTATAATCTTCGATATCATAATATAATTTTGCAATACCATAAACTTTCTTGTGAACTTTCATAGTTAAATCATCTATGAGAGAATTACATTTTTCAACTTTCTCACTTTCAGGATATTTATCTATGAATGTTTGTAACTCTTGAATCGCTTTCAGGGTATTCGTTTTATCAAGAGAATATTTAGGAGATTCTAAATAGTAACAATAAGCTGCCATATAAGCCAACTCCTCGTTGTGTTTACTAAATGGATAAGTTAAAGTAAATAGTTTGAATTTATAACTAGCTAACATATTAGCACCTAATCCGTAATGAGTGTATGCTAGTAAATAATCTACTTCTTCTGCTTTCTTGGTTCCTTTAAACAAGGTGTGCAATTCATCAAGAAGTGGTAAGGCCTTGAAGTATTCATTCTCTTCATAGTACTTTTTAGCCATTATATACTTTAACTCGATATCGTTACTCTTTACTATCTTCTGATAGCCGTTACAAGAGAACAAAGCTGCTAATAAAACGATATATAAGAAATTTTTCATCTAAAATAATCAGTTGCAAAGATAGTAATTGGAACGACTTTTGAAATAATTTATTTTACATACTTTAAAATGTATTTTGTAAGATAAATACTATTGATTATTTTAGCCGACTTAAACGAACAAGTTAGTATGGATCTTTTTGATAAGATAAAAAACAATAGAGGACCTTTAGGAAAACATGCCAAAGATGCACACGGTTATTTTACATTTCCTAAACTAGAAGGCGAAATTTCTAACAAAATGTTTTTCAGGGGAAAAGAAGTTTTAGTTTGGAGCATCAACAACTATATAGGGCTTTCAAACCACGAAGAAGTTAGACGTGCTGACGAACAAGCCTCAAAAGATTGGGGTTTAGGTTACCCTATGGGTTCTAGAATGATGTCTGGTAATACCAACTACCATGAGCAACTAGAAAATGAACTTTCTTCTTTTATGAAAAAAGAAGATACTATACTACTTAACTTTGGATACCAGGGAATAATGTCATCAATTGATGCATTAGTAGATAGAAAAGATGTTATTGTTTATGATAGTGAATGTCACGCTTGTATAATTGACGGCGTTAGATTACATCAAGGAAAACGCTTTGTTTTTCCTCATAACAATATTGAAAATTTTGAAAAGCAATTACAAAGAGCTCAAAAGATTACTGATGAAACAGATGGTGGAATACTAGTTATTACTGAAGGTGTTTTTGGAATGTCTGGCGACTTAGGTAAACTTAAAGAGATAACAGCTTTAAAAGCAAAATACAATTTCCGTCTGTTAGTTGATGATGCACATGGTTTTGGAACTATGGGAGAAACTGGATATGGCGCAGGCGAGCATTTAGGTTGCCACGATGAAATTGATGTCTATTTCGGCACCTTTGCTAAATCTATGGCTAGTATTGGAGCATTCATATCTTCTACTGAAGATGTTGTAGAATACTTGAGATACAATATGCGCTCTCAAATTTTCGCTAAATCTTTACCTATGCCAATTACAATTGGTGCTATCAAGCGTTTAGAACTTCTTCAATCTAAACCGGAGCTAAAAGCTAATCTTTGGAATATTGCTAACAGCCTACAGTCTGGACTTAGAAAAGCTGGTTTTAACCTAGGTAATACTGAATCTGCTGTAACGCCTGTTTATTTGTCTGGCGGTGTTGGTGAAGCAACTAATCTAACCTTAGATTTAAGAGAAAATTTCGGCATATTCTGTTCTATTGTAACCTATCCTGTTGTTCCTAAGGGTGTAATTCTTTTAAGACTTATTCCTACTGCTGTTCATACATTAGAAGATGTAAACTACACAATAGAGTCCTTTAGTGCTATTAAAGATAAGTTAGAAAAAGGAGAATATGTTTCTGAAAAGTTAGCTAGTTTCTAGACTAATTTATTCAATTCTTTTTCAAAGATAGATTTTAATTTTGCCGAAGATTTGACTAATGGCAATCTCACTTCTTCCTTGCAAATACCCTGTAAATTGAGTAGAGTCTTTATTCCTGCTGGATTCCCTTCTACAAATAGTGGCTCAACAAAACTCAATATCTTATAATGTAATTCTTTAGAGGCTTTTAAATCTCCTTCAAGACCATATTTTACCATAGAAGAAAAATCTTTTGGTAAGGCTTGACCCAAAACTGAAATAACACCATCACCTCCCATAAGAATAATAGGAAGTGTAATAGCATCATCTCCAGAAAAAACCTTAAAATCAATGGGTTTTTTAGCAATGATTTCCATTATTTGCTCCATATCTCCACTCGCTTCTTTTACTGCTATGATATTATCAAAATCATAAGCTAATCTTAGAGTAGTTTCAGCAGTCATATTTGAAGATGTCCTACCCGGAACATTGTATAAAATTATAGGTAATGGCGAACTTTTAGAAATCGTTTTGAAATGCTGATATATTCCCTCTTGAGTAGGCTTATTGTAAGCCGGTGAAACAGATAAAATGGCATCAACTCCATCAAGATTATAAGAAGAAAAAGATTGGGTTATGTAATCTGTGTTATTACCACCAATACCTAATACAATAGGTAATCTATTATTGTTAGCCTGTTTGACACAATCTAATGCTGCATTTTTTTCCTCTTGTGAAAGCGTTACACTTTCACCAGTTGTGCCCATTACGACAAGAAAATCTATGTTACCATCAACACAATGATTGACTAAAGAAGTTAATGCTTCAAAGTCAATACTTAAGTCAGATTTGAAAGGAGTTACTAAAGCTACACCAGTTCCACTTATATTACGAAGCATTTCTTTTGTTTATTAAGTTAAGGTAATGTTTTACTTCAGTTATCAAAGCTGATAAGGTATCTTTTTTAACATCTATCATCATGTCATAGATGGATAAATCTTGTTCGAATTTGCCTACCTTAAACTTAGCTTTTGAACCACCCGCTAGATATTTGACAGGCACACAATTACTTGTACATAAATTGATAAGTATATCGTAATCCTTTTCTAAGAAATTTTTGATGATATAATTTTGAGGCTTATAGTACCAATTCAAATCTTTCAAAAAGAAAAAATCGAATTGAAGCATAGGCATATGATGGTGTGTAAGTTCATTTCTATTCACAAAACCTAAGGCTTTAACATCTTTTTTAGTTTTAAAAAGGTCGTTTGCAAACTCACTTACAAGCATCATATCTTTCAAATCAGTAGCATCATAAAGAATGCCAATAGATTTAGCAGTATGTAAATTATGAACTTCACGTTTTCTGTCGTTGTGTTTCAAATCACGTTTAAAAACATAATCACCTACTTTCTGCTTTATATTTTCTACAAATTGAATATGCATTAACTAATCTTTTTAATGAATTCATCTTCGGACAATAAGGGAACATTTAACTTTTCGGCCTTTTGAAGTTTGCTAGGCCCCATATTCTCACCAGCGACTACAAATGTAGTTTTTTTAGAAATTGAACTGACATTTTTTCCTCCATGTTGTTCAATTAATTTTTTAAGCTCATCTCTCGAAAAATGACTAAAAACGCCAGAGATAACAATTGACATGCCTGATAACTGCGATGAAATAGCTTTACTTTCTTCACCTATTTCAAAACATAAACCTTGATTTTTCAATCTATCAATGAGCTTTATATTTTCTTTATTTTGAAAATATAACACCACACTTTCGGCTATTTTCTCCCCTATTTCATCAACATTTTCTAAACGTTCTTTATCAGCTATCATCAAATGGTCTATATGTTGAAATTCTTTCACTAATACTTTAGAAACTGTTTCTCCAACATATCTAATCCCTAGAGCAAATAACAAACGTTCAAATGGAATGGCTTTTGATTGTTCCAAACCCTCAATAATATTAGATGCCCATTTTTCACCTTCTTTTTTAAATGGTAATAAATCTTCTTTTTTTAGGTCGTATAAATCTGGAATCGAAGCAATAAGTTGATTTTCAAAAAGTAGGTCAATCGTCTCAGGTCCAATACCATCAATATCCATAGCCTTTTTGCTTATAAAGTGTTCAAACTTGCCTTTTATTTGAGGCGGACACATCAAGTCATTCGGACAGTAATGCTTAGCATCACCCTCAGACCTTACCAAAGATGTATTGCATTCAGGACAATGACTAATATATACCGTAGGCTGAGAAAACAAATCCCTTTCTTTTAAGGCAACTCCAACAATTTTAGGAATTATCTCTCCACCCTTTTCCACAAATACCTTATCTCCAACTCTTATGTCAAGTTTTGAGATTTGGTCTGCATTATGTAATGAAGCTCGTTTGACAACTGTCCCTGCTAAAAGAACAGCTTCAAGATTAGCAACTGGTGTAATAGCTCCTGTACGACCTACCTGATAAGTGATTTCATTTAAAACAGTTGATACTTGTTCTGCTTTGAATTTATAAGAAATAGCCCAACGTGGACTTTTAGCTGTGAAACCCATCTGTTCCTGTAATCTCAAGTCATTTACCTTAATGACTATGCCGTCAATATCATATGGCAAATGGTGTCTTTTATTGTCCCAATAATTGACAAAATTAATGACCTTATCAATAGACGAACAAACTTCTATTTCGTGAGGTATTTTAAAGCCCCAATCTCTAGCCGTTTGTAAATTTTCATAATGCCGTTGAGACGGTAATTCTTTGCCTAACAAATAATATAAAAAGCAGTCTAAAGGACGTTTAGCAACTTCCTTGCTATCCTGCATTTTAACACTACCAGAAGCTGCATTTCTAGGATTGGCAAAAGGCTCTAAATCATTTGCTATTCTCTTTTCATTCATTTGCTCAAAACCCTCGTGAGGTAAAAATATTTCTCCTCTTATTTCAAATTTAGAAGGATAATCACCTTTGAGTTTAAGCGGAATACTATTGATTGTTTTTACATTAACTGTAACATCATCTCCGTGCGTACCGTTACCTCGAGTTAAGGCTTGTTTCAACTCGCCATTCTCATATTTCAAACTTATTGATACACCATCGTATTTGAGCTCACAAACGTATTCTATATCCGTTTCAACCAATTTGGTAATGCGTTTATCAAAGTCTACTAGTTCTTCAGCAGAATAGGTATTACCTAAAGATAACATACGGTATTCGTGAGCAACTGTATCAAATGATTTAATAAGCTCACCTCCTACACGTTGTGTTGGGGAATTAGCATCATAATATTGGGGGTTTTGTTTTTCTAAATCTATAAGCTCATTGAGAAGCATATCAAACTCAAAGTCACTGATAGTAGGCTTGTCCAACACATAATAATTGTAATTGTGCTGCTGCAATTCACTTCTTAAAAAAACAATACGGTCTTGTACATTCATTAGAATTCGAATTTACGATTTCCTAACGGCTTTTACCATTCTATTTTTGCCTTGCATATCTTTTTTTATTAAGACATTTTCAAAGCCGTTACTCTCTAGCAATTCCCTTATTTCAACTGATTTTTGTTCATTTATTTCTAAAAACAACAAGCCATCTTTTTGTAAATGGACTTTTGAAAAATCTATGATACGCTTATAGTATATTAAAGCCTCCTTGTCTGAAACGAACAAAGCTAAATGTGGCTCATAGTCCAACACATTATTATTCATCAATCTCTTTTCACTTTCTAAAACATAGGGAGGATTACTAACGATTAAATCAAAGGAAGTTTTCAATTCAATATCATTAAAAATATCGTGCTCAATGAAATGAATATTTACAGTATTTTTTTTAGCATTTTCTCTAGCAATTGACAGAGCATCACTTGAAATATCCAAAGCCGTAATTTGAGCATCTTTATGCTTTGCTAATGCTATTGGAATACATGCACTCCCAGTACCTATATCTAGTGCATTCGTAAAATTATGTTGTAATATCCAGTGAACTAATTCTTCAGTTTCAGGGCGAGGTATCAAGCACGATGGAGAAACTTTTAAGGATAAGCCGTAAAACTCACATTCTCCAAATATGTATTGCAAAGGTTCAAACTTTTGTAATCTACTAACTACTAACTGATAAAAACTTACTGTGTCTGCTGACAATGGACTATTCGACGACAATAGGTATTCGGAACGACTCAGATTTGATATCGAATGAATACACCAAAAAGCCAAGTTTTGAGCCTCTTTCTTAGAGTAAAATTGCATTAACTCCTTTTCAAAATAAGGTAGTATATCACGAATCATTTTCATCTGAGCAATTTAGTTAAATTTGTGCGTGTTGATGGACAAAAAATACATGCAAGTTTGTATCGATTTAGCGTTAAAGGGCTTCCCTTTAGCCTTTCCTAACCCAATAGTTGGTTGTGTTATTGTTCACAACGATAGTATTATTGGTCAAGGATATCACCAACAATGTGGCTCTAATCATGCTGAAGTCAACGCTATTGCTAGTGTAGAAAATAAAGAATTACTAGAACAGTCCACCTTATACGTTAGCCTTGAACCTTGTGCCCATTTTGGCAGAACCCCACCTTGTGCAGATTTAATAGTAAAGAGTAAAATACCCCGAGTAGTTATAGGCAGTTTAGATACTTTTTCAGAAGTTAATGGCAAAGGTATTCAGCGTTTGAAAGAGGCTGGTATTGAAGTTGTTACTAGGGTATTAGAAAAAGAATGTCGAGCAATCAATAAGAGGTTTTTCACTTTTCATGAGAAAAAACGCCCTTATGTTATTCTTAAATGGGCACAAACAACAGATGGATATATTGCTCCTTTAAATCAAAAAGAACCACTTTGGATTAGCTCTCCTGAATCCAAAACCTTAGTCCACCTATGGCGTAGTCAAGAACAGGCTATATTGGTTGGTCGTAAAACAGCAGAGCTTGACAATCCTTTACTTACCACTAGAGAAGTTGAAGGTAAAAATCCGATTCGAATTGTGTTAGACAGAGAATTATCTTTAAATAAAGACCTCCTTATTTTTAATGATGACGCCCCTACTCTAGTTGTTAATGATAAGCTATCATCTGAAAATCATTTTAAAGTAGATTTTGACAATCTTGCACCATCACTTTTAAAAGAGTTACATAGTCGTAATATACAATCTATCATAATTGAGGGGGGTGCTCAAACATTAAATACATTTATTGAGGCAAAGGTGTGGGATGAGGCTCGAGTTTTTACGTCAAAAAAAACATTAGGAAAAGGTATTCAATCACCTTTAATTCAGTCAGTTATAAATCAATCAGAGCTTATCGGTGACGATAAATTAACTTATTACATTAACTCATGATTGAATTAGGATTGTCCATATTGTTTACCATATGTCTATTTCTGTTTTTTAAAGAATTTGACAGAAGAAAGGTTGATACTCTCGAATCAATTACATTCAATTATCTTTCTGCTGGAGTCTTATCAATAGCTTTTGGCAGTTCGGGCTATTCTTTTGAAAATACTATTTATGCCGACTGGTTTATCCCTACGGTCTTTTTGGGGGTATTTTTCATAGTAATGTTCAATATTATGGCCTTGACCACTCAGAAATTAGGCGTTACCATAGGCTCTTTAGCAAGTAAAATGTCTTTGATTATTCCTGTAATTGCCGCTCTCTTGTTTCAAGGGGATTCATGGACAATACTAAAATCAGTAGGTATTGTTTTCGCACTATTATCGGTTTATCTGACTG
>CAXFLH010000070.1:0-8476 GCA_964003875.1 uncultured Flavobacteriales bacterium
AAATTATTGGAAGGGGCAGTGGTGCAAGTGCCACCGCAAGGCGGTAGAAAACACCCTGAGCAAAAAATGGTGTCTATCGACACCAAAAACATCTTATTCGTATGTGGTGGCGCTTTTGATGGTATAGACAGAGTTATTGGTAAACGTTTAAGCACACAGGCCATAGGATATAATTCCAATAAAAAAGAGAAAGTGGATAAGGATAATTTGTTACAATACATAAGTCCACAAGACTTAAAAGGTTTTGGCTTAATCCCCGAACTAATAGGGCGTTTACCAGTATTGACACAACTTAAGCCATTAGATAAAGAGGCCTTACGTCAAATACTTACCGAGCCTAAAAATTCTTTGACCAAGCAATACGTGAAGTTATTTGAAATGGACGGTATTACTTTAATAATTGAAGATGAGGTGTTAGACTACGTTGTCGAAAAAGCCATTGATTTTAAATTAGGTGCTCGAGGTCTTCGTTCTATTTGCGAAACCATAATGATAGATGAAATGTTTGATGGTCCTTCAAATTCAGAAAATAAAGAGTTCAAGCTAACTCTTGAATATGCCCAAAATAAAGTAGAAAATTCTACACTACAAAAGCTAAAAGTAGCTTAAGATAGGCGTTCAAAAGTTTTAAAAGTAAAAGCAAAAGTATGCTTTTCATCAGCAGGGTGTAAGTCAGTATGTACAAGTTTCCAACTGTCATCTAAGTCGTCAAAAAAAGTATCGCCATCGATTTCTGTATGTACTCTTGTGAGATATATTCTATCTATAAGATTGTTATCAATAGCATATTTGTAAATCTGACCACCTCCAATTACGAAAGGTTCATTCTCCCCAGCTTCGTAAGCAAGTTTTAAAGCATCTTCTATTGAATTCACTACTAAACATCCTTCAGCTTTATAGTCATCTTGTCTAGTTACGATAACATTTGTACGCTTTGGTAATGGACGGTATTTATGAGGAATAGATTCATAATTCCTTCTACCCATTATTACAAAATGCCCTTTGGTAGTGTCCTTGAAGAACTTCATATCAGTCGGCAAGTGCCATACTAAATCATTGTCTTTTCCTATGACTTTATTTTCCGAAACGGCTACTATTAATGATACTACCATTTGCTTGTTGTTAAATTATAAATTACACCTCTATCTTCTAGGTAAGATTTTACAAAATGAAAATGTTCACCTAAGTATTCGGGAGGAGAAATCCCAACTCTATTGTACTGACCGTCAATGACTAAATTAGCGACTGCTGTACATGTGAAACCTGTTGTTCGTGCCATTGAAATGGTATTATCTTGATATCTATCTAGAAGGTAATATTTGTATATAACTTCTTTACCATTCTCTTTACCCTTAATATGAATACGCATAACGGTAAAGTCTTTTTCTCCTTCCTTCAATTGCCATTTTGGGAATAACAGTTTTGATGTTAAATCAATGGGTCGTATCATTTGACCATTAACCTCAATTTCATCATAAGAGAAAAAACCACTTGCTCTAAGTACCTTGAGATACTCTACACAGCCAGGGTAACGCAATGTTTTTTCTATCATATTAGGAATATGTGACATAGTGTTTATTAGCGACCTTAAACCATCAGAATTCCAACTTTCTAAGGTGCCGACACCTTCAAACTCTATCAGCTCGGTATCAGACAAAGCTTCTTTCTTAATAACTTGCCCACTTTGAACGTATCGTGCTGGTCGTATATATTCTTCAATGACATCTGTTGGCGAAAAAACAGCTTTATACTCATAGGGCCATTCTCTAATTTCTGGTAATCCTCCTACTAGGCATTCGTAGTCAGAAATTTCCATTTGATGGTTGTGGTGTCCTAAAATAATATTGCCCATGCCTGGTGCTACGCCACAATCTATAACAGTTACAACGTCCATCTTTTTTGCCAAGTCGTCAAGGCCGAAAGGATCTTCAGGGAAAAATGAAATATCAACACAGTTTTTTCCGGCTTTAATAATGGTTTCTAAAGTTTGATAACCCATAAATCCGGGTAAAGCACCTACTACCAAATCGTAGTCTTTAATTAGACTCTCAATAGTTGAGCTGTTAGATAAATCGGCGTGAATAGTATGAATGCCTAATTTTGATAAAGGAAGTAAAGCATCTTTCTTAAAATCTACTGATGCTACTTGATGGTTTTTAGCTAAATCTCTAGCCATTACGCCGCCTACTAATCCGGCACCTAAAACAATGATTTTCGCCATTATACTGCTACTTTTCCTTTAATATGAGAGTGTGGGTCATAATCCTCTAATTCAAAGTCTTCGTATTTGAAATCAAAAATTGACTTTACCTTTGGATTAATCGTCATTTTAGGTAGTGTTCTAGGTTCCCTTGATAATTGCAATTCAGTTTGCTTAAAGTGGTTACTGTAAATATGTGCATCACCTAAAGTATGAATAAACTCGCCTAGTTTTAGCTCACAAACTTGGGCTACCATCATTGTCAGCAGGGCATAAGAGGCAATATTAAAAGGAACACCTAAAAATATATCTGCACTTCTTTGGTAGAGTTGGCAAGACAATTTACCGTCAGCTACATAAAATTGAAAAAAGGTGTGACAAGGTGGTAAAGCCATGTTTTCAATTTCACCAACATTCCAAGCACTAACAATCATTCTTCTGCTGTCAGGTGTGTTTTTGATTTGGTTGATAACTTGTTTGATTTGGTCAATGTGCCTGCCATCTGGTGTTGGCCAACTTCTCCATTGATATCCATATACATGGCCTAAGTCACCATTTTCGTCTGCCCATTCGTCCCAAATCCTAACCCCATTTTCTTTAAGGTATTTGATGTTAGTGTCGCCTTTCAAGAACCATAATAATTCATGAATAATGGAACGCAGGTGAAGTTTTTTGGTTGTTATACAAGGGAATCCCTCGCTTAAATCAAAACGCATTTGATGCCCAAATACACTTTTAGTACCAGTTCCTGTTCTGTCTGATTTTAGAGTGCCTTCATTCATCACTCTAGTCATTAAGTCTAAATATTGTTGCATAAATTATATTATCATTCCTACGATTACAGCAGTAAACAAACATGCCAATGTACCTGCAATCAAAGCTAAAATTCCTAATTTAGATAAGTCTTTCATTCGTGATGGTGCAATAGCACCTATACCTCCAATTTGAATACCTATAGATGCGAAATTAGCAAATCCACATAAAATATAGGTAGCTATTATAATTGATTTTTCTTGGAAGAATTTGCCACTAGCTTTTAATTCTCCTAGCGATACGTAGGCTACGAATTCATTCAAAATCGTTTTTTCTCCTAGCAATTGACCCACCAAAACAATATCTTCTTTACATACACCCAATAGCCAAGTCAATGGAGCTAGGGTGTAGCCCAAAATAAATTCTAGGCTCAAGCCTGTATATTGTCCATCGGTAAAGTTGTTGACCCAAGCATTTATTCCTGTAAAATCACCTATGAAGTTGGTTAGTATATAATTTAGCATGGCTATGAATGCAATAAATACTAACAGCATTGCACCTACATTGACAGCCAATTTGATGCCTTGAGTGGTTCCAATACTAATGGCTTCTAAGACATTACTACCTAATTGTTCATCAGAAATACTCATATTTTTATTTACCGATTCTGTTTCTGGTAAAAGTATTTTGGCAGCTACAATAGCCGCTGGAGCGGACATCACTGATGCTGCTAGTAAGTGCTTGGCGAAAAACAATTGTTCGGCAGGGTCTGTACCACCCAAAAAACCTATGTATGCTGCTAACACTCCTCCAGCAATAGTTGCCATACCACCACTCATCAAACAGAGTAATTCAGACAATGTCATTTTTTCAATGTAGGGCTTAATCAATAATGGTGACTCTGTCTGCCCCAAGAAAATATTACCTACTGCAGCTAAACTTTCAGATCCCGAAAGGCTCAGGGTTTTTTTCATCAAAAGAGCAAAGAAATAGACAATTTTTTGTAGAATACCGTAATAAAATAAAATGCTAGTTAGTGCCGAGAAGAATACAATTGTAGGCAGTACTTGAAAGGCAAATATATAGCCAAAAGAATCCATATTGTCGATTAGTCCACCAAATAAAAATAGAGATCCGTCTCTAGTAAACCCTAGAATTATTACAAAAATAGAACTCAGCCATTCAAAGCTAGATTGTATAAAAGGAACTTTTAAAATCCCTATTGCAAAAATAATTTGTATCAGTAAGCCTTTGAATACTAGTGACCAATTGATTGCTTTTCTGTTTCTGCTAAATATAAAAGTGATTCCTAAGAGAACTAAAATCCCTAAAAACCCTCTGAGAATGGTTGTAATATCAAAGCCGGATTCGATGGGTTGGGTATAATTAAATGTCTTGAATGCATGGTCAATGCCATTTTCTTGTAGTATGAGTTTGTGTTCGCTAAGTTCAATAGAGAAAAAACGGCTTGTATCTGATGGAGAATTGTAATGAAAATTTAGTGTGTTTTCTTCTATTTCCCACAATCCACTAGCTTTGAGAGGTATAGAATTAATTTCATATTCAAAAGAGCCGTCTTTATTAATAAGCAAATAATCATCTTCTCCAATCAATTTTAAATTGGTAGTGTCATTAGTTTTTCTAATGTGTTCAAATTGCCATTTCTTACTTAATTCTTGTGATTGTACTAGTAAGGATAATAGGATGAAAAATGTAATGGTTAAATGCTTAATCATAATATCTGTGTGTTAGCTTCTTCTGTTAATTTCATCTCTAATTTTGGAAGCTAATTCGTAATCTTCATTTTCTATAGCTTCATTCAATTTTCCCTCTAACTCTTTTATGGATGATTTTTTAAAGTGATTGGAATCTTCTTGACTTTCCTCTTGCTCTATACTTTGTGTCGAAATAACATCTTTGTCTAGTATAATGCCAGCCTCATTGATGATGGCTTCAAAGGTAAAGATGGGGGCCTTAAAACGTATAGCAATAGCCACGGCATCAGAGGTTCTAGAGTCTAATTCTACTTCTTTGCCGTTGTGGTCTACACAATAAATAATAGATGAAAATATACCTCCTGAATTAATAGAGCTAATCACTACTTTCTGAACATTAATTTTAAAGCCATCGGCTAATGTTTTAAATAAATCGTGAGTGATGGGGCGTTGGCTTTTGTATTCATTGTCTAGAGCAATAGCGATGGCTTTTGCTTCGAAATTACCTATTACAATAGGTAACCTCCTTTTGCCTCCAATCTCACCCAATACTAAAGCAAAAGCTCCAGATTGAGTTTGACTATTAGAAAGTCCAACTATATCTAGTTGAATGAGTTTCATTAATTATTTGCTTTGAAATTTTTAATTTCTTCTATTAGACGTGGGACAACTTCAAAAGCATCTCCAACTATGCCATAATCTGCTGCCTTGAAGAAAGGCGCTTCAGGATCGGTGTTTATGGCTACAATAATTTTAGAAGAATTAACTCCTGCTAAATGTTGAATAGCGCCTGAAATACCTACGGCTATATATAAATTTGGCGCTATAGCTTTACCTGTTTGTCCAACGTGTTCGCTATGTGGTCTCCAGCCGATATCAGAAACGGGTTTTGAACAAGCTGTTCCAGCATCAAGTAAATCAGCTAGTTCTTCTATCATGCCCCAGTTTTCAGGACCTTTTAAGCCTCTTCCAGCTGATATAACCACTTCAGCTTCTGCCAAACTAATCTTGCCACTTAATTTTTCTACCTTTTCAGAAATTACGTTTGAGGTTTCATTAGTAAAGTCAAAAGTATCTATTTGGCAATTTGGATTTGGGCTCTCCGTAATTGTGTAGGCATTAGGAGATAGTGACAATACACATTTGTTTGAGCTAGTTTGTGCGATTTCAAAAGCCTTACCAGAAAAGGCTTTCTTCTTAATCGTTATGGGAGTGCTTTCAGAAGGTATTTCGATAACATTACTGATGTATGAGGCATCTATATCAATAGATAATCTAGGGCCAATACATTTTCCTGTATTGCTATTTGAAATAATAAATACGCTAGCATTTTCTTGTTTAGCAACTTGCGCTAAGGCCGATGATATGCCTTTATTATCACAGCTATCAAAATCAGAATTTACGCTGATAACTTTGTCAGCACCATAATTTGATAGTGAATTAATATCATCATTGATGTTTCCTAATGTGACTGCAACACATGATAAGTTTAACTTTTTAGCGGTATCGTGTGCAAATGTTATTGCTTCAAATGTTCCTTTCTTAAAGGAGCCATTCCAACTTTCTGCGAATACTAATACTGACATATCTTAAATTACTTTTGCTTCTTGATGAAGTAATGACACTAATTCTTTTTCTTGACCTGCTTCTACCATTTTACAGGCTTGTTTAGCGGCAGGCTTTTCAAATGATATTGACTTGCTTTTATCAGCTGTTCCGTTTGAGCTGACTACTGTTAGCGGTTTAGTTCTAGCAGTCATAATGCCTCGCATGTTAGGAATGAGTAGGTCGGATTCTTCGACTAAACCTTTCTGACCAGCTATAATTAGTGGTAGTGACGCTCTGACAAATTCTTTACCTCCTTCTATTTCTCTTTCCATATTAGCGCTTTCACCATTTAATGTAAATCCAGTACAAGCATTTACAAAAGGTAAATCGAGAATTGCTGCTATCATTCCAGGAACTGCACCATTGTTGTAATCTATAGACTCTCTTCCTGTAATTATTAAATCAAAGTCTAGTGCAGAAATTACCTGAGCTAATTCTTGAGCTACACCAAAACTATCTTTAGATTCTGAGTCTATTCGAATTGCTTGGTCAGCACCTATGGCTAATGCTTTTCTTAGGGTTGGTTCGCTAGAAGCCTCACCCAAATGAATAACAGTAACCTTTCCTCCGTGTTCTTCTCTTAGTTTTATAGCTTTTGTAAGTCCAAACTCATCGTAAGGATTGATGATAAATTGTACTCCTTCAGTATTGAATGCCGTGGAGTCACTAGTGAATTCAATCTTAGATGTCGTGTCTGGAACGTTACTAATGCATACTAGTATGTTCATATTCATTTTTCGTTGTTAGTTATGTTAAGCAAAACTAAGGATTTTGAGGCATTATTTTGCAAGAATTTAACATTAGTATTAACAAGATTTTAATAGTTATTATCTTCTTTGTCAATTTGTAAAAAATGTTATTTTTGCACACCTATATTTTTAATAATTGTATGAGAGAAATTCAATTTAGAGAGGCAGTTTGTGAAGCTATGAGTGAAGAAATGCGTAGAGATTCTAGCGTTTACTTGATGGGAGAAGAAGTTGCCGAGTATAATGGTGCCTACAAAGCGTCTAAAGGAATGTTAGATGAATTTGGTGAAAAGCGAGTAATTGACACACCGATTTCTGAGTTAGGATTTGCGGGTATAGGCGTTGGCTCTGCAATGAATGGCTTAAGACCAATCATAGAATTTATGACTTTCAACTTTTCACTTGTAGCTATTGATCAAATTATCAGTAATGCTGCCAAAATGAGACAAATGTCCGGTGGTCAATTCCCAATACCTATCGTATTTAGAGGACCTACTGCTTCGGCTGGTCAGCTAGGGGCTACTCACTCTCAAGCCTTTGAAAGTTGGTACGCAAATTGCCCTGGTTTGAAAGTTGTCGTCCCTTCTAATCCATACGATGCTAAAGGTCTATTAAAATCTGCTATCCGTGATAACGACCCTGTCATTTTTATGGAGTCCGAACAAATGTATGGTGATAAAGGTGAGGTGCCTGAGGGCGAATACCTTATTCCAATGGGTGTTGCAGAAGTAAAAAGAAAAGGAACTGATGTGACTATTGTATCCTTTGGTAAAATAATAAAAGAGGGCTACAAAGCGGCTGATGAATTAGCAGAACAAGGAATTGAAGCGGAGGTTATTGATTTAAGAACAGTTCGACCAATAGATTACGATACAATTATAGAATCTGTGAAAAAGACCAATAGATTAGTTGTTTTAGAAGAGTCTTGGCCTTTAGGTTCGATAGCAACAGAAATTGCTTTTAAAATACAAAAAGATGCTTTTGATTTTCTAGA
Organism: uncultured Flavobacteriales bacterium; assembly: GCA_964003875.1. Taxonomy (GTDB): domain Bacteria; phylum Bacteroidota; class Bacteroidia; order Flavobacteriales; family UBA7312; genus UBA8444. The sequence goes on from CAXFLH010000070.1 coordinate 8,020, forward strand.
TGCTCCAATTAAACGAGTGACTTGTCTAGATACTCCAATGGCTTATGCTCCTACATTAGTAGAGGCGTTTTTACCTAACAAAGACAAGCTGATAGAAGCTGTCAAAGAGGTAACTTATTCAAAATAATTAACCAAATTAATGATTAATCAAATTAACTAAAATTTCAAATTATGAAAATGATTGTAGACTTTTTACCTCTTTTCGGTGTTCTAGCTTTAGGCTACGTATTCTGGAAGAATGCTTGGGTTTCTAAGCAAGAAGAAGGTACAGAAAAGATGTCAAGAATTGCAAAAAACATCGCTGATGGTGCAATGTCATTCTTGAAAGCTGAATACAAAATCTTATCAGTTTTTGTATTAGCAGTAGCTGTCTTACTTTACTTCAAAGGAAGTAGTGAAGAAGGCTCAAACGGAATGGTTGCAGTTTCCTTTGTTGTTGGTGCAATTTGTTCTGCAT
>CAXFLH010000071.1:0-8451 GCA_964003875.1 uncultured Flavobacteriales bacterium
AGCGATACAAATGGGAAATTAGATTCTATTGTAGCCTATCACAAAGAACCAAAGAGAGAAGATTATATGCAGGAAAACGGTCAAAAACTAGAGTATGATGTAGATAGAATGTACGCTAAATTCAACTCTGACTTAATACTGATTCAGTTTTATGTGTTTGATAAAATACTATTGAGAACACCTCAATTTTCTGTTGAAAAATAGTTGAAAAGTATATCATATTAACAAATGTAATTCTTATATATTTGTTTGTTAATAGATATAGAAAAAACGAATATGAAATTTATAGTTTCTAGTGCTCAATTACTAAAGCAACTCCAAACCGTTAGTGGTGTTTTAAACTCAAGTAACACCCTCCCTATTTTAGATAACTTCCTGTTTGAAATATCAGATAATACGCTTTCCATTTCTGCCTCTGACCTAGAGACAACAATGAAAACAACAATTAAAAATGCTGAAGCAGATGAAGATGGTAACATTGCTATTCCTGCCAAACTATTGTTGGATACGCTTAAAACATTTTCGGATCAACCTCTTACATTTTTAATTGATAAAGATACATACGGTATAGAAATAGGCTCTGAAAATGGTAAGTTCAAACTAGCTGGACAAAATGGTGATGAATTTCCAAAAATACCATCAATGGAGTCTTCTTCTAAAACAATTATGCCTTCAGAGGTATTAGCATCAGCTATTAATAAAACACTTTTCGCTACAGGAAACGATGAATTAAGACCTATTATGTCTGGTGTTTTTTGTGAATTATCATCTGAAGGTTGCATATTCGTTGCTACAGATGCCCACAAACTTGTCAAATACAGAAGAACTGATGCAACAGCTGATAGTACAGTTTCATTTATTCTCCCTAAAAAGCCACTTACACTATTAAAAAATTCATTGATTAATGATGGTGATGTGTCTATAGAATACAATGAAACCAATGCCTTTTTTGTATTTGATGATATCGAGCTAATATGCCGACTCATAGATGGAAAGTATCCTAACTACGAGGCTGTAATACCAAAAGAAAACCCTAATGTGCTAACTATTGATAGATTAGAGTTTTATAATTCCATTCGTAGAGTTGCTATTTTTGCTAGTAAATCAACTCATCAAATACGTCTTAAAATTGCAGGCTCTGAGTTACACATCTCATCAGAAGATTTAGATTTTTCAAACGAAGCTTTCGAAAGATTAAGCTGTAACTATGTTGGAGAAGACATAGAAATTGGCTTCAATTCACGTTACTTATTAGAAATGATTAATAATCTTTCATCAGAACAAATTAACCTAGAAATGAGTGCTCCTAATCGAGCAGGGATAATAATTCCTCAAGATGGAGTATCAGAAAATGAAGAAGTTTTGATGTTAGTAATGCCTGTAATGTTAAATCAATAATTCAAATAGCTTATATTAGCAAACAATTAGAACAACTATAAATCACTATTATGAAAAATATAATTCTAGTCATATTAGTTATCGCTACTACTCAAGTAAATGCCCAATTTGAAAAAGGAAATTGGTTTCTTGGAGCTTCAAGTAGTAATATTAATTTCAGCTCATCTACTAACTCAGAAAACACTATTGATGTCACTTTTACGGGTTTTAGAGATACTTTAGTTAATGATACAGACAGTTTGAATCTCGACTTTTTATTCCCCTATTCTTATAAATTAGATCAGGATAAACAAAGTGAGTTTAATGTCAATCTAAAAATGGGATATTTTATTGCTAACAAGCTAATGCTTGGTGTAGGCTTTGGATATGACACTGAAACAAGTCTTTTCAAAACAAATCCTGATTCTGAGATTTCAAATGCTAGTTTGGCAGATAGTATGATCAATGTTTGGTTTACAGGTCTTCCAGATGTAATTACGAATGGTACAACTTATGCTGACCACTATTTCGAACTTTATAGCTTAGTGGCTGCATCGGTTGATAATGACTTAACATATTCTAAAACTTTAATGACAATTTCTCCTTTTGTTAGATACAACTTTCAACTAAGAAAAGGTAACTCCATCTTCGTTGATGGTTCTTACAGAATGGCTTATGGAAAAGAAGAAGTTAAAGATGCTATCAGTTCAGTTAGCCAAACAACAGAACTAGCGTCATCTACAATTAATTTAGGCTTAGGTTTTTCTGCCTTTTTATCCAATAAATTTAGCGTTGAACCACAATTCAATTACTACATGTACAACTCTACAGCTTCTATGAAGGAAGATGCTATGCATCCAATTCTAAGTATCACTGATATGGGAGAAAAAACAACCGAGAGAAAAACTGCTGGCTCGGGAATCAACTTTTCAGTAGGTTTATCTTTCTATTTCTAGAAAATTTTAAACACAACATTTAAAGACTTTGCATTTTGCAAAGTCTTTTTTTTAGTCATTTTCTTGGAATTACCATTCATCCATATTGGGCTAGCCGACATCTATCCATACTGAATACCAAATACGCGCTGTAGCTAAGATAGATTTGTGCATCTATCTTTCAACTAATCCATTTAACACTGTATTATATACTTTTTCAAGAGTAAGAAATCAATACGTTATCTTTCAAAATAGGAACGACTTCAGACTTATTCAATTCTAAGCAATAACGTACATCGTTTTCTATGCCTAAATGTGCTAAACGTTTTCTATGCTGAGAATCTTTTAAGAAATCAAATAAGTTGTCTTTAGCCTTTTGATAAAGTATTAAACTACTTGCTGTAGAATCGTTATCGTAGTAAAAATTATCATTTTTAATCAATTCTTCGGTTAAGGCACCTGCAAATAGGGTATCCTCTAGACAGTAGTCATTTTTCCAACCAGCACACAAAATAATAATCCCTTTATCCATTTCTACTAAAAATGAAGTTAAGGCTTTTAAGTTTAAAAATGAACCCGTCACAACAAGATGATCTTGTTTAGCAATATTTATGGCTTTTGTCCCATTAGTAGTGGTCAACACCATCTTTTTACCTTCAAGAGAATGATTGGAATATTCTGTCGGAGAGTTTCCTAAATCAAAACCTCTAACAATTTTGCCATTTCTCTCAGCAGCTATGATATACTCATCATTATCCTTATGATCTAAAGCATCCTCTATCGTAGAAACAGGCATAATAGACTCAACTCCAAGCTCTAAAGCAGTGCATATTGCTGAAGTAGCTCTCAATACGTCAACAACAACGACAACACTTGTTCTATCGGAATATATCGGAAAAAGAGATGGGGTTAAGCAAACTTTAATATTGTTCATAGAAACTATGATTTGTAAAACGGTAATTTAACGACTTGAGCCTTGAGTTTCTTATTTCTTATATGAATATACAGCTTAGTATCGCTTTTAGCATATTCTGAATTCACATAACCCATACCAATAGATTTTTGTAGTGATGGTGACATAGTACCTGAAGTAACAAATCCGATTTCTTCATCCTTTTCATTTAGGATTGTATATCCATTTCTAGCAATACCTCTGTCTAGCATTTCAAAACCTACTCTTTTACGCTGAACACCATTCTCTTTTTGTAATTGTAATTCTTTAGAATAGTTAAAATTGTTATTAAACTTAGTTATCCAAGCTAGGCCAGCTTCTAAAGGTGAAGTTTCATCGTCTATATCGTTACCATAAAGACAAAAACCCATTTCTAAACGTAAAGTATCTCTAGCAGCCAAACCTATTGGTTGTATGCCGTAAGATTTACCAGACTCTAAAATTGATTCCCATATCGATTCGGCAATGTTGTTTGGAAAATATATTTCAAATCCACCAGCACCTGTATATCCAGTAGCTGAAATGATAACATCTTTAAATCCACAAAAATCAGCTAAAGCAAAAGTATAATACTTCATAGCTGATAAATCAAGCGAAGTGAGTGCTTGAAGTGCTTGTGATGCCATAGGTCCTTGTACAGCCAATAAAGAATAATCATCCGATTGATTACTTATTTTAACATTATTTGTGTTGAATTGTTGAATCCAATTAAAATCCTTTTCAGTATTTGAGGCATTAACTACCAACATATATTTATCAGCATTGAATCTGTAAACTAGTAAATCATCAACTATGCCCCCTTCTAAATTAGGCATACAAGAATACTGAACTTGACCATCAACTAAAGCAGAAACATCATTAGAGGTTACTCTTTGTATTAAATCCAAAGCATGAGGACCTTCAACAAAAAACTCTCCCATATGAGAAACGTCGAAAACCCCTACCTTATCTCTAACATTTAGGTGTTCAACTGTTACGCCTAGGTACTGAACTGGCATATTGTATCCTGCAAAGGGCACCATTTTAGCACCTAAATCAATATGTTTTTGTGTAAGAGCAGTTGTTTTCATTGAGTTAATTTTAGGGCGCAAATATAACTATTTTAACTCCCCAATATATGCTAGAACATCTCCTTTTACGAATTGATATTCAAAATCAACAGTAATGAATTGAATGGTGTCATTTCTTCTAAGAAGAATCGGCAGATAAGACTCCTTATCACTTTCAATAAGAGATTTCAAATGATCTTCTGAAGTGATTTCCATATCATGAACTTCAGGATATTTTCTTACCAATTCTATTAGTTTAATATAATCTGAATCATCTGAAAATAAAATATTATTAGGTCTAGATAAAGCGTCAAATTTTATCTCATTAACAGTAATAAGACGATAAACATTAGATTCTCCAAAGGTTGACTTGAGTTTCCTACAAGCAAATATATTGACATCATTACTAGAAGTTAGAGCTAATAAATGTCCAACATCGTCAAATTCTAAATCATCGTCATCAGAAAGAATGTTTTTTTCAAGGACATTTAAACTTGCTGCTCTTGCTTGACGTATATTTTCCTTGGATAAATCAACTAGAGTGTTTGAAATATGGTGTTTTTCAAGGTACTTAGCTATGCTGATAGAACCCTCGTTTGCCCCTACAATAACTACTCCATTTTTCACATCTTGAACCAATCCCAAAAGACGAGCAACAAATTTTGCTGATAAGCCATTTAAAGTTACTGTTCCTAGAATTATCATAAAAGTCAAGGGAACCAATAACTCCACATCTTCCCTTAATGAGGGAGGTAGAGAAATTTTATCCGACATTAAATACAAAGAAAATAAAGAGGCAACAGCGGCAGCTACAATACCTTTAGGACCAATCCAAGCTACAAAAGCTTTTTCTTTCCAATTCAAATCAGACTTCCATGAACTTATCCATACTACTATAGGTCGAAGTACAAACACAACAACTAAAAAGATGTATAAAGAATTTATTTCTAACAATCTTAAATCCTCCATAGATATTTTAGTGGAAAGAATGATAAAGAGTACGGATATCAAAATAACCGTTAGACTTTCTTTAAAATCTAGAATCTTATCTAGATTTGGAGTTTTTATATTAGCTAACAAAATCCCCATAACAGTAACAGATAATAAACCAGATTCTGCTTGTAGAGTATCAGCACCAGCAAAAGCAAAAATGACAAACCCTAAAGAAAGAACATTGATTAAAAAATGAGGAATCAAATTTCTTTTTAGTAATGTATGTAAAGTCCAGCCTGAAATTAAACCAAAAAAAGTTCCCACACATAGGGTTAAAAAGAAGGTTTTTAAGGCTACTTGAGTAAGTCCCATAGAATGGTCTCCACCAACCCCCATAGTAGAAACAAATAATAACTCATATACCAAAACAGCAACCAAAGCACCGATAGGGTCAATGGCTATACCCTCCCACTTTAGAATAGTACTAATATTTTTCTTAGGACGAACACTTCGAAGAATAGGAGCAATTACTGTTGGACCAGTAACTATAATTAATGAACCAAATAATAAACCTACTCTATAATCCATATCAAGGAAATAATGAGCTGCTAATGCCCCTCCTATACCCATAACTATTGGGCCAACAATAAGTAAGTTTCTAACTACACCTGCTAACTGTCTAACTTCTTTAAATTTTAAGGTAAGTCCACCTTCAAATAAGATGACCCCTACGGAAAGTGAAACAAAATAATACATGGTTTTACCAGCAAAAATATTTTCTGGATCAATCCATTTTTCGTCTAAAAATAAAGTGGAAAGAGGCCCCATCACAAGACCTAGTATAATTAAAGGGAAAATAGCTGGTATTTTCATTCTCCATGCTATCCATTGAGCCAATAAACCGATAACTATTATTGCAGCGAGTTCTAACATAATTTTTCAATTTTGATAAATATAAAAAAATAAAAAAAGGAGCCGAAGCTCCTTTAATAAATTTTTAAAAAAAATTATTGTCTGAAAATCTTTTTGCCTGAACGAATATAAACACCCTTTGGTTGATTTTCAATTTTATTGATTTTTCTTCCAAACAAATCGAAAAAGACATCGTCTTGAGTTTGATTAAAAGAGTAATCTGCTATTGAAGTTGTATTTCTAACATCAAAAACAATAGTTCCTGGTGATACACCACAATCAAATTCAGAAACTAAATTGTTGTCTGCATCATAAATGTGCACTTTGCCATATGTAGAATAGTCCGTTTCGGAAGCGTACAGGTAATTATTGACTTCATCGTAAGCTAACTCATAAAAGTTTTGATTGATTCCCAAGGGATTACCCGAAGATAAAAGCGTTGCTGGATCCCATTCTAACAAAACAGAATCCATTGATATTTGAAAGTTAATTTTATCTCCTCGCAAACAAGATGTACCGCAGCCTGTACTCACATCAGAAACATTAATCGTAGTTGAAGAGTGTGTACTCAAATCTACTTTAGAGAATGATGCACCAGACCAGTTTTTATTATTAACAGTAAAAATATAGTCATCTGTAATCATCATATTATCAGGGTTTGTAGCATCCGATCCCAAATCTATTTCCTCCAAATAACTCAGTGTACTTAAATCTAATACGCCAATTAATGATTTTTCATTGCCCCACTCGAAACCATTATTAATAGCCACATAAAGTTTATTATTGGTATGTACCATATTCTGAGTAGTCCATTTAGGCCCCTCGGTGGTATCTAATTCTGAAATAAACGTTAAATCAGATTTAGAATATATCTGAAAGTATGAATCAAAACTAACTCCATACTCTCCTCTTGAAACAAATAAATTGTCATTGACAATAAGAATATTTCTTACTCCAGTAACTGATTGACTTGCTAATAACTCATATGTATTTAAATCATACTTAAGAAGTTGTGTGTCAGCAGCTACGTAAAAATAATCGCCGTCAATCAGCATATCTGAAGCAAAACGCGCTTCTTCTATTGTGTCTACTACTGAGTAAATGCTAGTGAAAGGATCATAGCTTCCGATAGTAACTGGGGTTTCTATTTCTCCTGTTGCATAATCGAAACGACCTTCATTAAGTAACAATACTTGATTAACTACATTTTGCGCCATAACACCTTGGTAAATAAGGCATAAGACGAATACTACTTTTTTCATTTTTATTTTAGGTTTTAGATAAATACTAAGATTGCCTTATCCCGAGGCTTTCCGTTCGCTTGTTATGGCAGGGCTTCTGACTTACTCTCCTAAGTGGCCTTCCCATTCTTCAGAACAGTGGACTGTGGATCTTAGGTTCTTTGTGAGCTTACAGCTGCGGGAACAGTTGAGGACTTACACCTCCTTCCCTATTAATTCTTTGCAGAAACCGTAACGGTACAAATTTAGCCCTAATTCTTAACAAATTTCAAAAAATTGCTCTAAACTTGTTAGGTAGTTATTTAAATGCCAATTAATTGTGATGAAACGTTTACTTTATTACACTATCACTTTTCTTTAATTATTATCATTTTCATAACAAGTTGCTATTTGTGACTTTGAAAATTTAGCTGAAGGCGATGTTAATGGTCAAGATGAATGGCTATATAGCTCATCATTGTCATCAATAGACAATGGAAGTTATTTAGTTAGAATTAAATACTCAGACAAAACCACAGACATTCAGCTCATTATGAAACAATAGTGAGTTAAAAAGTATCAATAGCTTTGTTGTAGGCACTTTCAAATGCTAGTGTATTAATAGCTGTTTCTATTTTCTTTTCTTGAGTAAAAGAAAGTAATTTTTCTGTTGGCATATTACCCACTAAATCATCTTTTGCCATAGGACAACCTCCATAGCCTTTGATAGCTCCATCAAAACGTCTACAGCCTGAATTGTATGCTGCCTCTACCTTTTCTCGCCAACTTTCCAAATGAGTATGTAGGTGAGCGCCCCACTCTATTTGTGGATATTCTTTGATTAGTAAAGAAAATAAAGGCTTAATGTTATTTGGATTAGAAACCCCTGTAGTATCAGATAAGGCTATAATTTTAACACCTAAATCGGATAGCTTTTCACCCCATTTAGCCACAATATCTTCGTGCCAGTGTTCCCCATATGGATTACCAAATGCCATAGACATATAGACTACTAGTGATTTATGGTATTTTTCGCAGGTATTTTGTAATTGCTCAACTAATGATAGGGCTTG
>CAXFLH010000072.1:0-8318 GCA_964003875.1 uncultured Flavobacteriales bacterium
CCATTGTATCCTTTAAAAGCTGGTACGCCACCGTTGTCACGTATATACTCTTCAGCACGTTGATCAAGTTGTAGAGTTGTAACTCCTGGCTCAATCAATTTGACAACCTCGGCGTGTGCCTTTGCAACAAGTAAAGAACTTTTTCTTATCAATTCAACTTCTTCGTCAGTCTTAATAAACATCATCGAATCTGTTTTATTGTCCCATCATTCCTGATGACTTTCCTTTTATTCTTCCAGTACTTGTTAATCCGTCATAATGACGCATTAATAAGTGACTTTCTATTTGTTGTAGTGTATCCAACACTACCCCTACCATAATTAATAAGGATGTGCCACCGTAAAATTGGGCAAATCCTTGATTAACACCAAATTGCATAGCAAATGCAGGAAGAATAGCTACAAATGCTAGGAATAAAGAACCCGGTAAGGTAATTTTTGACATCGCATCATCTAAGAACTCAGCAGTCTTACGACCTGGCTTTACTCCTGGAATGAAACCACCATTTTTCTTCATATCGTCTGCCATTTGTTTTGGATTAACTGTAATAGCAGTGTAAAAATAAGTGAAAATTACAATCATAAAGAAGAAAACTAAATTGTACCAAAATCCTGCAAAATCAGTAAATGCTGCTGCAAAACCTTGTAATGATTCCGATTCTGAAAAACCAACTAAAGTAATTGGAACAAACATAATTGCTTGAGCAAAGATAATTGGCATTACTCCTGATGCGTTAACTTTCAAAGGTATGTACTGACGCACACCTCCGTATTGTTTATTTCCGACTACTCTTTTAGCAAAGTTGACAGGTATTCGTCTTGTTCCTTGTACTAGTAATATACTAACAAGAATAACTAACATAAGCGCTAATATCTCTACCAAGAAAATTACTAAACCACCACCTTGACTTTCTAAAGCGGCTGCAAACTCTGCAAATAAAGAGCCTGGTAAAGCTGCAATAATACCAATCATAATGATAAGAGAAATACCATTACCAATACCTCTATCTGTTATCTTTTCTCCTAACCACATTACAAACATAGTTCCTGTTACAAGTACAAGTACAGACATTAGAGTAAACATAACGGATGCATCGTTATTAGCAAATACATATCCGAAAGTTCCATCAGCCATTTGAATAGGCTTATTTAACCATTGGCTTTTCAAATTAGCTACAAAACCTGGAGCTTGGAAGCCTGTGATAAGTATTGTTAAGTAACGTGTTATATTATTAATTTTTCTTCTACCACTTTCACCTTCTCTTTGTAGTTTCTGGAAATATGGTACAGCTATACCCATCAATTGAATAACAATTGAGGCAGAGATGTATGGCATAATTCCTAGAGCAAAGATAGAAGCTTGAGCAAATGCTCCACCAGTAAATAGGTTTAAAAGTCCTAATAATCCATCAGGACCACCACTAGCCTCATTAGCTGCTGCTAAAACGCTAGCGTTAATACCTGGTAATGGAACCTGAGCTCCTAATCGGTAGATAAGTATAAAGCCTAAAGTAACTAGGATTCTAGTTCTTAGATCTTCTATCTTCCAGATATTTTTTAATGTAGTGATTAGATTCTTCATAATTCTATATTACAGTGTGGTAGCTGTACCACCAGCAGATTCAATAGCAGATTTTGCACTAGCAGAAAAACCATGAACGGTAACGTTCAATTTAGCCTTTAGCTCACCTCTACCTAAGATTTTTACTAAGTCATTTTTATGTGCTAATCCATTAGCAATAAGAACCTCTAAATCTATTGAGTCTTTTACTTTTTTATTATCAACTAAAGTTTGAAGAGTATGTAAATTAACACCTCTAAACTCTTTTCTGTTAGGATTGGTAAATCCGAATTTAGGGACTCTTCTTTGAAGCGGCATTTGACCACCTTCAAAACCTATCTTTCTTGAATATCCAGAACGAGATTTAGCTCCTTTGTGACCTCTTGTTGAAGTGCCACCTTTTTTAGAACCTTCACCTCTGGCGATTCTTTTTCTATTTTTTATTGATCCTTTTGCAGGAGTAAGATTACTTAAATCCATCGTTAATTTATTTTACTTCTTCGACCTTTAAAAGGTGTGCTACTTTTTTTACCATGCCTAACACTTGAGGAGTTGCCTCATGCTCAACTGTTTGGTTCATTTTTTTCAAACCCAAAGCTAACATTGTTCTCTTTTGTCTTTCAGGTCTGCCTATTTTACTTTTTACTTGCGTAACTCTGATTTTAGCCATCAGTATAATTTTTATCCGTTAAAAACTGTTTCTAAATTCACACCTCTTTGTGTAGCAACTTGTTTTGCATCTCTTAATTCAGTCAAAGCTTTCATTGTAGCTTTCACCAAGTTGTGAGGATTTGATGAGCCTTTAGATTTAGCTAGTACATCGTGTACTCCAGCACTTTCTAATACGGCACGCATCGCACCACCGGCTTTTACACCAGTACCATTTGAAGCAGGCTTAATAAGCACTTGAGAACCTGAATATTTGGCTTCTTGTTCGTGAGGAATAGTACCATTTTGAACAGGAACTTTGACCAAATTCTTTTTAGCAGAATCAATAGCTTTACTAATAGCAACTGTAACTTCTTGAGATTTACCTAAACCGTGACCGACGATACCATTGCCATCTCCTACAACCACAATTGCAGAAAAACTGAATGTACGACCACCTTTAGTTACCTTAGTTACACGTTGTATTCCAACTAGTCTATCTGTTAACTCAATGTCGCTTGCTTTTACTCTTTTAATATCTGACATATTTTATTTCTTAAAATTTTAAACCTGATTCACGAGCACCCTCAGCTAAAGCCTTAACTCTACCATGGTAAAGATATCCACCTCTATCAAAAACAACTTTTGATACTCCAGCAGCAATACTTTTCTCGGCAATAGCCTTACCAACAGCACCCGCTTGTTCAATTTTAGTACCTTTTATATCTTTAGAAGAAGCAGCAGCAATAGTTTTACCATCAATGTCATTGATTAACTGTGCATAGATTTCTTTATTACTTCTAAAAACAGCAAGTCTTGGCATCTCTGATGTGCCAGAGATAGCAGCTCTTACTCTTCTTCTAATTTTATTTCTTCTCGATTCTTTTGAAAACGCCATGTTTCTATAAAATTTTTAATTTTTATTTAGCAGCAGTTTTACCAGCTTTTCTTCTTAATTGCTCTCCAACATACTTAATTCCTTTTCCTTTGTATGGTTCAGGCTTTCTAAGAGAACGAATCTTAGCAGCTACAGCCCCTAATAATTGGTTATCAATAGAAGTTAGAGTAATAATTGGATTTTTACCTTTTTCAGAAAGTGTTTCAACTTTTACCTCAGTAGGAATTTCAAAGATTACATTGTGTGAAAAACCTAGTGCTAATTCTAATTTTTGTCCTGAGTTACTTGCACGATAACCTACACCAACAAGCTCCAATTCTTTTTTGAATCCTTCATTCACTCCAATAATCATATTGTTTAATAGTGATCGTGTAAGGCCGTGAAAAGATTTGTGTTCCTTACTATCTGATGGACGGCTTACTACAACAGAGCTTTCATCTACATTAACCGATAAATCAGCGTGAAAGGTTTTTGATAATTCACCAAGCTTACCTTTTACAAGTACTGAATTGTTTTCTCCAAGAGTTATAGTCACTCCTTGTGGCAATTCAATTGGGTTATTTCCTATTCTAGACATTTGTTATCTTAATTATTCTTATTAATAAACGTAGCATAATACTTCGCCACCAACATTTAAATTCTTTGCTTCTTTGTCGGTAATAACACCTTTAGAAGTAGAAAGAATAGCGATACCTAAACCATTAAGTACTCTAGGCATAGTTTCTTTGTTGGCATATTTTCTCAAACCAGGCTTACTGATACGCTCAATTTTCTTGAACGCAGGGGTTGAGCCGTTGTATTTAAGGGCTATTTTAATCATTCCTTGTTTGTTATCTTCTTCAAACTTATAGTTTAAAATATAGCCTTTGTCTTTTAAAATCTTAGTCATTTCCTTCTTTGTGTTAGAAGATGGAATTGAAACAACTTTATGTCCTGCTTTTGCTGCGTTTCTAATACGCGTCAAATAATCTGCTATTGGATCTGTATACATTTTTTAATTTTATCTAATTACCAACTTGCTTTCTTTACTCCTGGTATAAGGCCCTGATTAGCCATTTCTCTAAAGGTAACCCTAGAAATACCAAACTGACGCATATATCCTTTTGGACGACCAGTTAATTTACATCTGTTGTGTAGTCTAACAGGAGAAGCGTTTTTTGGAAGCTTTTGTAATGCTTCATAATCACCTGCTGCTTTTAAAGCTGCTCTTTTTTCTGCGTACTTTTCAACAAGCTTTTGACGCTTTACTTCTCTTGCCTTCATTGATTCTTTAGCCATAACTTATTTTTTAAATGGTAAACCAAATTCTGTTAATAGACTCATTGCTTCTTCATCAGTATGTGCTGAAGTCACAAAAGTGATATCCATACCTGTTATTTTATTTACTTTATCGATATCGATTTCAGGAAATATAATTTGTTCTTTAATACCTAAGTTGTAGTTTCCTCTACCATCGAATCCTTTTGGATTGATACCTCTAAAGTCACGTACTCTTGGTAATGAAGATGTAATAAAACGATCAAGAAATTCGTACATTTTATCACCTCTCAATGTTACACGAGCACCAATTGGCATTCCTTTTCTTAGTTTAAAGTTAGAAATATCCTTTTTTGACTTCGTTGCAACAGCTTTTTGACCAGTGATTAATGTCATCTCATCGCAAGCTTGCTCTACCATCTTCTTGTCAGTAACAGCATCTCCTAAACCTTGATTTAAACAAATCTTTTCAAGTTTTGGCACTTGCATTACTGATTTGTAAGAGTACTTCTCTTGTAGCCTAGCTACAATTTCCTCTGAATACTTTGTTTTTAATCTAGGTGTATACATTATATAATTACCTCCCCTGATTTTTTAGAATAACGTGTTAATTTTCCTGTTTTATCGTCTATTTTTCTTCCAATACGAGTAGCATCACCAGATTTAGGGTCAACAAGCATTAGGTTTGAAATGTGAATAGATGATTCTTTTTTGATAATCCCACCTTGTGGGCTAGCTGCATTAGGCTTTGTATGCTTGGATACCATATTAACTCCCTCAACTAGTGCTCTAGACTTAGAAATAATAACCTCTATAACTTTACCCTCTTGTCCTTTTGAGTTGCCGGTAATAACTTTTACAGTATCTCCTTTTTTAATGTGTAACTTCGACATAATAGTATTTTATTAAAGCACCTCTGGCGCTAATGATACAATTTTCATAAATTGTTTATCTCTTAATTCTCTAGAAACAGGTCCAAAGATACGTGTACCTCTCATCTCTCCAGTTGGATTTAATAATACACAGGCATTGTCATCAAAGCGAATATATGAACCATCAGGTCGACGTGTTTCTTTTCTAGTTCTTACGACAACTGCCTTGGCTACTGTACCTTTCTTGATATTTCCAGAAGGCATAGCATCTTTTACAGTGACTACTATAGTATCACCAATTGAAGCATATCTTCTTTTTGAACCACCAAGAACTTTAATGCAAAGTACTTCTTTGGCGCCGGAATTATCGGCTACTTTTAATCTACTTTCTTGTTGTATCATCTTATTTAGCTCTTTCTATAATTTCAACTAATCTCCAACACTTGTTTTTACTGATTGGACGAGTTTCCATAATTTTTACGGTATCACCACTATTGCAGTCATTTTTTTCATCATGAGCAGTAAACTTACTAGTCTTCATAACGAATTTTCCGTAAAGTGGATGTTTTTCTTTTCTTACAACAGAAACAACAATGGATTTGTCCATTTTGTTACTTGTTACAACACCGATTCTTTCTTTTCTTAGGTTTCTCATTTCTTCCTAATTTTGTGCCTCAATTAATTCTCTAGATCTCAATTCTGTATTAATTCTAGCTACTGTTTTTCTAGTAAAAGTAATTTGCTTAGGATTCTCTAATGGAGAAACCATATGATTTACTTTCATTTTTTCTAAACGAGCTTTCTCTGTCTCAAGAAGAGCCTCAAGCTCGTTAGTTGCCATTTCTTTGATAACTGACTGTTTCATAATTATTTATTATTTAGCCTCAACGTAATCTCTACGAACGACAAATTTTGTTTTAATTGGTAATTTTTGAGCCGCTAATCTAAGTGCTTCTTGTGCTACCTCTTTAGAAACGCCTTCACATTCAAAAAGTACTCTACCAGGTCTAACAACTGCCGCCCAATATTCAGGAGCACCTTTACCTTTACCCATTCTTACCTCTGCAGGTTTAGATGTAACAGGTTTGTCTGGAAAAATACGTATCCAAACTTGCCCTTGTCTTTTCATATAACGAGTTACCGCAATACGAGCTGCTTCTATCTGACGAGCAGTTATCCATGTTTCTTCCAATGCTTTTATACCGAAAGAACCAAACGATAATTGGTGCCCTCGCTGAGCAAAACCTTTCATTTTGCCCTTTTGCATTTTTCTAAACTTTGTCTTCTTTGGCTGTAACATATCTTTATTACGCTTTTATCTTATCTAATTACTTTCTTTTTCTTTTAAACTTACCTCCACCTTTTGGTCCGTTAGGCTTGTTGCCTAAACCAACATTTGGCGATAAATCACGTGCACCGTATACTTCACCTTTGCAAATCCACACCTTCACACCAATTCTTCCATAAGTAGTGTGTGCTTCTTCCAAAGCATAGTCAATATCGGCTCTAAAAGTATGAAGAGGAGTTCTTCCGTCTTTAAACAATTCAGAACGTGCCATCTCTGCTCCATTTAAACGACCAGAAATTTTAACTTTAATTCCTTCAGCACCCATTCTCATAGTACTAGCAATTGCCATCTTAATAGCACGACGGAAAGAAATTCTTCCTTCAATTTGACGAGCAATACTAGCAGCAACAAGAGTAGCATCTAATTCAGGACGTTTGATTTCAAAGATGTTGATTTGAACTTCTTTCTTAGTAATTTTCTTAAGCTCTTCTCTCAATTTATCAACTTCTTGACCACCTTTACCGATAATAATACCTGGTCTAGCTGTGTGTATAGTGATAGTAACCATCTTAAGAGTTCTTTCAATAACAACCCTAGCTACACTTGCGTTAGAAAGTCTAACACCGATGTACTGACGAATCTTGCTATCTTCAGCAATTTTATCACCATAATTTCTTCCACCATACCAGTTAGAATCCCATCCTTTGATGTATCCTAATCTATTACCTATTGGATTTGTTTTTTGTCCCATTATGAATCTTGGTTTTCTTGTGTTCTACTACCTAATACTATTGTTACGTGATTAGATCTTTTTCTAATTCTGTGAGCTCTACCTTGAGGAGCTGGTTGAATACGCTTTAGCATTCTACCACTATCCACAGTTATTTCTTTAACATATAAGTTGCTACTCTCAATGTTAGAACCTTCATTTTTAGATTCCCAATTAGCAATAGCAGAAAGCAACAATTTTTCTAATCTAACTGAAGCTTCTTTTGCATTGAATTTCAAAATATTGAGTGCTTTTTCAACATCTTCTCCTCTAATAATATCAGCTACTAATCTCATCTTTCTTGGAGATGTAGGACAATTATTAAGTTTTGCAAAGGCTACATTTTTACGAGCCTCTTTTAATGCTTCAGCAGTATTTCTTTTTCTAACTCCCATTTGTTATTATTTTTTCTTGTTACCACCGTGACCTCTAAAGGTACGAGTTGGAGAAAATTCGCCTAATTTGTGACCTACCATATTTTCAGTAATGAAAACAGGTATAAATTGTCTACCATTATGAACCGCAATAGTTTGTCCAACAAAATCTGGTGAAATCATAGAGGCACGAGACCACGTTTTGATGACGTTGTTTTTACCAGAAGCAATGTTACTTTCAACTTTCTTTTGAAGTTTAAAGTGTATAAATGGACCTTTCTTTAATGATCTAGCCATAATTTATTATTATTTCTTACGTCTTTCGACAATGTATATGTTAGAATTATTCTTTTTAGCACGTGTCTTGTATCCTTTGGCAGGTATACCGTTTCTTGATCTTGGATGACCACCTGATGCTCTACCTTCACCACCACCCATTGGATGATCGACAGGGTTCATCGCTACTGGTCTAGTTCTTGGTCTTCTACCCAACCAACGGCTACGACCTGCTTTACCAGAGTTCTGCAAAGAGTGCTCTGAGTTTGATACCGTACCAATTGTTGCTAAGCATGTTTGTAAAATCATTCTTACTTCACCTGAAGCTAATTTTACTATGGCATTCTTTCCATCACGAGCCATTAACTGAGCATAA
>CAXFLH010000073.1:0-8290 GCA_964003875.1 uncultured Flavobacteriales bacterium
AATGATTCAGGAATACCTGGTGTTGGCATCGGACTACCTTTTACAATAGCTTCATAAGCTTTAGCACGTCCCACTACATCATCGGATTTTACTGTTAACATTTCTTGTAGAATGTTTGCAGCACCATAACCTTCTAGAGCCCAAACCTCCATCTCACCAAGTCTTTGACCACCAAACTGAGCTTTACCTCCGAGTGGTTGCTGAGTAATTAATGAGTAAGGACCTATTGAACGAGCATGCATCTTATCGTCAACCATGTGACCAAGTTTCAGCATATAGATTACACCTACTGTTGCAGGTTGATCAAAACGTTCACCAGTACCACCATCGTAAAGATAGGTTTGTCCAAATCTTGGTAAACCAGCAGCATCAGTTTCTTTGTTGATATCATCTATAGAAGCACCATCAAAAACAGGTGTAAAGTATTTTCTATCCAATTTTTGACCAGCCCAACCTAATACAGTTTCATAAATCTGTCCAAGGTTCATACGAGATGGTACGCCTAATGGGTTTAGCACAATATCTACAGTAGAACCATCTTCTAAGAATGGCATATCTTCATCACGAACAATTTTGGCAACGATACCTTTGTTACCGTGACGACCAGCTAACTTGTCACCTACTTGAACTTTACGTTTTTTAGCAACATAAACTTTAGCTAACTTGAGAACACCTGCAGGCAGTTCATCTCCAACAGTAACCGCAAATTTCTTTCTACGGAAATCGCTCAACAACTCGCTATTCTTTAATAAGAAGTTGTTCATCAAAGTTTGAATCTTGAAATTCAATTCTTTATCAACTACCCACTTTGTTTTGTGTGTGTTTACTGTATCATAATCAATTGCTTGAAGAGCTTTAAGCGTATATTTAACACCTTTAGGAATCAAATCATCACCAAGATTACTCACAATGCCTTGTGAAGTCTTACCACTTAAAATAGTAAATAATTTATTCACTAGCACTGATTTGAGTTCAGCAGCTTTTAGATTGTACTCTTTTTCAAGAATAGCAACAGTTTCTTTGTCCATTGCTCGTGTTCTCTTATCCTTGACAGATTTAGAGAATAACTTCTTGTCAATTAC
This sequence comes from uncultured Flavobacteriales bacterium, assembly GCA_964003875.1. Lineage (GTDB taxonomy): Bacteria > Bacteroidota > Bacteroidia > Flavobacteriales > UBA7312 > UBA8444. Next base: position 1,083 of record CAXFLH010000073.1, read on the forward strand.
TACACCTTTGAATGAGGGTCTTGCTTTCAAAGAAGCATCTTTTACATCTCCAGCTTTATCACCAAAGATAGCTTTGAGAAGCTTTTCTTCTGGCGTTGGGTCAGATTCTCCTTTAGGCGTAATCTTACCGATGATGATATCACCAGCCTTGATGTCTGCTCCAATACGAATCATTCCATTTTCATCTAAATCCTTAGTGGCTTCTTCTGAAACATTAGGAATGTCTGCCGTCAATTCTTCTGGACCTCTTTTGGTATCTCTTACATTTACTAACATCTCTTCAATATGAATTGATGTAAATAAATCTTCTCTTACTACACGTTCAGAAAGTACAATTGCATCCTCAAAGTTATAACCTTTCCAAGGCATAAATGCCACTTTAAGATTTCTACCAATTGCTAATTCACCATTTTGAGTTGCATATCCTTCACATAATACTTGTCCTTTGACAACTTTATCACCTTTGACAACAATTGGCTTAAGGTTTATACAAGTGTTTTGATTAGTTTTCTTGAATTTAGTAAGGGTATACACTTTTACATCATCATCAAATGAAAGTAACTTCTCTTCATCTGACATTTCATATCGAATATGAATTTCGTTAGAATCAACATATTCAACAACACCATTACCTTCAGCATTAACAAGTACTCTTGAGTCACGAGCTACTTGAGGTTCAAGTCCTGTACCTACAATTGGTGCATCTGCTTGCAATAAAGGAACAGCTTGACGCATCATGTTAGAACCCATCAATGCACGGTTTGCATCATCGTGCTCTAAGAATGGAATTAAAGAGGCAGCGATAGAGGCAATTTGATTTGGTGCAACATCCATTAAGGTGATGTTTTGTGGCTCTGTCACTGGATAGTCTCCTTCAAATCTTGCTTTCACACGTTCTACTTCAAAATTACCTTTTTCACTAATTGGAGCATTGGCTTGTGCGATAGTCATGTTGTTTTCTTCCTCAGCAGTAAGATAAATGGGTTGTTCATCAACTTTCACCACCCCTTCTTCTACCTTACGATAAGGTGTCTCAATAAATCCAAGATTATTAACTTTTGCATATACGCAAAGTGAAGAAATTAGACCAATATTTGGTCCCTCAGGAGTTTCAATTGGACACAATCTACCGTAGTGAGTATAATGCACGTCACGTACCTCAAAACCTGCTCTTTCTCTTGAAAGACCACCTGGACCTAGTGCAGACATTCTTCTTTTGTGTGTTACCTCAGCCAAAGGATTGGTTTGATCCATAAACTGTGACAACTGATTTGTTCCAAAGAATGAATTTATTACAGAAGATAAAGTTTTAGCATTTATCAAGTCAACTGGTGTAAATACCTCGTTGTCTCTTACATTCATTCTTTCTCTTATGGTTCTAGCCATTCTTGAAAGACCTAGACTAAATTGATTAGAAAGTTGTTCTCCAACTGTTCTTACTCTTCTGTTACTTAAGTGATCAATATCATCAACGTTAGTTTTTGAGTTTGCTAACTCTACTAAGTTTTTAATGATTGAGATGATATCTTCTTTAGTTAAAATTTGGGTGTTAGAATCAACATCTAATCCCAATTTCTTATTAATTCTAAAACGTCCTACTTCACCTAGGCTATAACGTTGCTCAGAGAAAAATAATTTATCGATAATACCTCTTGCTGTTTCCTCATCTGGCGGCTCAGCATTACGAAGTTGTCTATAGATATAAATAACAGCTTCCTTTTCAGAGTTAGTAGGGTCTTTTTGAAGCGTATTGTAGATGATAGCATATTCAGAAGTAGAAACGTCTTCTTTGTGAAGAAGAACTGTTTTCGAACCTGAATCTATAATATCATCAATATGTTCTTTTTCAATGACAGTTTCTCTGTCAATTATGACTTCGTTTCTTTCAATAGAAACAACCTCACCAGTATCTTCATCTACGAAGTCTTCTATCCAAGTTTTAAGTATTCTAGCGGCTAGCTTTCTTCCAACAACTCTTTTCAAAGCAGCTTTGCTAACTCTTATCTCGTCAGCTAGGTTGAAAATTTCTAGAATATCTTTATCGTTTTCAAAGCCAATGGAACGTAACAATGTTGTTACAGGTAACTTTTTCTTTCTGTCAATGTATGCATACATAACATTGTGTATGTCAGTAGCAAATTCTATCCACGAACCTTTAAAAGGTATTACTCTTGCCGAATATAATTTTGCTCCATTGGCATGGAAGCTGTGACCAAAGAATACCCCTGGCGAACGGTGTAACTGAGAAACTACCACTCTTTCAGCACCGTTTATTACGAATGAACCCTTTGGTGTTACGTAAGGAACAGAACCTAAGAAAACTTCTTGTTCGATAGTTTCAAAATCCTCGTGATCAGGGTCTGTACAGTATAATTTAAGTTTTGCTTTAAGAGGTACTTTGTAAGTTAATCCTCTCTCAATACACTCTTCGATGGAGTATCTTGGTGGGTCAATGTTATAATCAATAAACTCTAATACGAAGTTATTTCTTGAATCAGAGATTGGAAAATGATCATTGAACACTTGCCATAAACCTTCTTCTTTTCTTGTATCAGCAGAAACACCGATTTGGAAAAAGTCTTTGAAAGCACCTATTTGAATATCCAAAAAATCAGGATAGGTAAGCTGATTTTTGATAGATGCAAAATTGATTCTATTGGTAGTTTTGTTTGAAGCCAACTTAGTAAATGTTTTTGTTAAAAAATAAATCGTTTGTAAACACAAAAGGGTTTAAGCTTTAAACACTATGTTTAAAGCCTAAACCATTAAGGATAGTCGTGTAAACTTATTTAAGTTCCACTTCAGCACCTGCACCCTCTAGTTGGGTTTTTAATGCTTCAGCTTCATCTTTAGCTACACCTTCTTTAATTGGAGCTGGTGCACCGTCTACAATATCTTTAGCTTCTTTAAGACCAAGACCTGTCAACTCTTTTACAAGTTTTACAACAGCTAACTTAGATCCTCCAGCGGCTTTTAAGATTACATCGAATTCTGATTTCTCCTCAGCAGCGTCTCCGCCACCACCAGCAGCAGGTCCAGCAACAGCTACAGCAGCAGCTGCAGGCTCTATTCCGTACTCATCTTTTAAGATATCAGCTAATTCACTTACTTCTTTTACAGTCAAGTTTACTAACTGTTCTGCGAAAGCTTTTAAATCTGCCATGTTTAATTTAGTTTAATTGTTATACATTTTATTTAATGTGGAAGCATTAAAAATTAGTGGTGCGTAATCACTAAGATTTTTATTCTGATCGCTCAGATAATGTTTTTAAAATTCCAGAAAGTTGACCTCCTACTGACTGCAGCGAAGAAATAACTGTCTTTGGTGGTGACTGAAGTAGTGTAATAATTTCCCCAATCAATTCGTCTTTTGACTTGAGTGAGCATAATACCTCAACCTGATCATCACCAAAATAGAAACTCTCTTCGATAAATGCAGACTTTAAAAGTGGTTTATCTTCTTTCTTTCTAAATTCTTTTATAATTTTTGCTGGAGCATTTGTAGACTCTGCAAACATAATTGCTGTATTTCCTTTTAAAGAATCATACATTTGAGCAAAGTCAACATCATTTTTCTCCATTGCTTTTCTAAGTAATGTATTTTTAATCACTTGGATTTGAACATTACTTTTGTAACACAAACGTCTTAAGTCACTGTTACTTGCAGCATTTAAACCAGCAATATCAGTAAGATAAAAGTTTTTGTTTTCGACTAGTTGAGCACTTAGCTCATCAATTGCTTTATTTTTTTCTTCTCTTGTCATAACTAATAACTGATTTAGATAGATTTTTCATCAATTCGTATACTTGGACTCATCGTCGAAGACATATACACACTTTGCATGTATGCACCCTTAGCCGCCGAAGGCTTAAGTTTTAAAATTGTTTGTAAAAGTTCATTGGCGTTATCGACTAATTTTGAAGGATCAAATGAGGCTTTACCTATAGCACAATGGATAATACCAAATTTGTCTACTTTAAAGTCGATTTTACCTTTCTTAACGTCAGAAACTGCTTTACCAACTTCCATAGTTACTGTACCAGTCTTAGGGTTAGGCATTAAACCTCTTGGTCCTAAAATACGACCTAAAGCACCTAATTTACCCATTACAGAAGGCATTGTAATGATGACGTCAACATCCGTCCAACCTTCTTTTAGTTTTTCGATAAAATCCTCAAGACCAACATAATCAGCACCTGCTTCTTTAGCTTCGGCTTCTTTGTCAGCTGTTACTAATGCTAGTACTTTAACATCTTTACCTGTACCGTGCGGAAGTGTTACAACACCTCTAACCATCTGATTAGCTTGTTTTGGATCAACACCTAATTTTACTGCGATATCTACAGATGCATCAAACTTGACTTTTGAAATTGACTTCATTAAACCTGCTGCATCAGTTAGAGAATAAGCTATAGACTTATCAATAAGAGCTGAAGCTTCTTTCATATTTTTACTAACTCCCATATCCTTATTTTTTTTGTGGTGCAGTACCACCTTTAACTGTTAAACCCATACTTCTTGCTGTTCCAGCAATCATCATCATAGCTGAATCTACTGAGAAGGCATTTAAATCTGCCATTTTATCTTCAGCAATAGTTTTGATTTGGTCCCAGCTAACAGAACCTACTTTAGTTCTATTAGGCTCTCCAGAACCTTTTTTCTTTTTAGATGCTTCCAACAACTGAGCTGCTGCTGGTGCAGTTTTGATAACAAACTCAAAAGATTTGTCAGCAAAAACAGTGATAACAACAGGAACAACTTTTCCTTGTTTCTCTTGAGTCCTAGCGTTAAACTGCTTACAGAACTCCATAATGTTTACCCCAGCGGCACCTAGTGCGGGACCTACTGGTGGTGAAGGATTAGCTGCGCCTCCTCTAACCTGTAATTTTACTACTTTACTTACTTCTTTAGCCATTACTTAAATTTGATTTAGAAATTACTTAGTTGAAATTGGAAGCATTAATGTTTCAACAAAGTAAGATCGGTTTATTACATATTTATTCTTTTTCGACTTGCATAAAACTCAATTCTACAGGAGTTTTACGTCCAAATATTTTTACTGTAACTTTTAATTTCTTCTTTTGTTCGTCAATTTCTTCAATGAAACCACTGAATGAATTGAATGGACCATCAATTACCTTAACTGACTCGCCAACTACATAAGGAATTACTATTTCTTCATCGTTAATAGCTAATTCATCAACCTTGCCAAGTATTCTATTAACCTCTGATGTTCTCATGGGTACAGGCTCACCACCTTTGGTAGCGCCCAAAAAGCCGATTACACCAGGAACTGATTTAATAATATGAGGTACTTCACCAACAAGATTTGCTTCAACTAAAATGTATCCAGGAAAGAAATTTCTTTCTTTGCTGACTTTTTTACCATTTTTAATTTGAAAAACTTTCTCAGTAGGCACAAGAATTTGAGAAACAAAATCTGAGAGATTTAATCTAGAAATTTCATTCTCAATGTATGTGCAAACTTTCTTTTCTTGTCCGCCAATAGCTCTTACTACGTACCAGTGTTTATCTGCCATGTCTTTTTTTTAAAATAAGCTGTATAAGACTTCTAGAACATTACGGAAACTTAAATCCATAACATATACTATGAGTGCGATGATTAATGAAGCAATTGCAACTACGATTGAGCTACTTTGTAACTCTTTCCATGTAGGCCAAGAGACTTTATTGATTAAGTCGTCAGCTGATTCTTTTATGTATTCGACAAATTTTGCCATTTCATTTTATGTTTAAGCACGGGTGGAGAGACTCGAACTCCCAACCAATGGTTTTGGAGACCACTACTCTACCAATTGAGCTACACCCGTATATACAGCAATAGGAAAAGCCTAACTTAGACCTTTCCCGTATTGCTGTAAGTAAAAATTATTACTAGCTGATAATCTCAGTAATCTGACCAGCACCTACAGTTCTACCACCCTCACGGATTGCAAAACGAAGACCTTGGCTCATCGCTACTTTGTTGATTAACTCAACTGTAATTGTTAGGTTATCACCAGGCATTACCATTTCAGTACCTTCTGGCAACTGGATTTCACCAGTTACGTCAGTAGTTCTTAAGTAGAACTGTGGACGGTATTTGTTATGGAATGGTGTATGACGACCACCTTCTTCTTTTTTCAAAATATAAACCTCAGCTTTAAATTTAGTGTGAGGTGTTACAGAACCTGGTTTACAGATTACCATACCTCTTTTGATATCTGATTTCTCAATACCACGAAGTAAGATACCTACGTTGTCACCCGCTTCACCTCTATCTAAGATCTTACGGAACATCTCAACACCAGTTACTGTTGAACCTAATTTCTCAGCACCCATACCGATGATATCAACCGCATCACCTGTGTTTGCAACACCTGTTTCGATACGACCTGTAGCAACAGTACCACGTCCAGTAATAGTAAATACATCCTCGATTGGCATCAAGAAGTCTTTAGCATTATCACGAACTGGCTCTGGAATGTAAGAATCAACACTCTCCATTAAATTCATTACTGTATCTACCCACTGAGCTTCACCGTTAAGTGCACCCAAAGCAGAACCTGCAACAACAGGAGCATTATCTCCATCGTAGTCATAGAAAGAAAGTAATTCTCTTACTTCCATCTCTACTAATTCTAGTAACTCTTCATCGTCTACCATATCCACTTTGTTAAGGAATACAACAACAGCAGGAACACCTACCTGACGAGCTAAAAGGATATGCTCTCTTGTTTGAGGCATAGGACCATCAGTTGCAGCACATACTAAAATTGCACCGTCCATTTGAGCAGCACCGGTAACCATATTCTTTACGTAATCGGCGTGACCTGGACAGTCAACGTGAGCGTAGTGACGATTAGCAGTTTCATACTCAACATGAGCAGTGTTAATTGTAATACCTCTCTCTTTTTCTTCTGGAGCGTTATCGATAGAGTCAAACGCTTGAGCCTCAGCCAATCCAGCGTCCGCCAATACCTTAGTAATAGCGGCAGTCAAGGTAGTTTTACCGTGGTCAACGTGACCAATTGTACCAATATTTAAGTGTGGTTTGGTACGATTAAAATTCTCTTTTGCCATAGCTAGCTATTTAAAATTAATTAATAATTAAACCTCCTACTAAAGAAAGGCTGTTTTTTTATTTCAATTGAGCCAATGACGGGAATTGAACCCGTGACCTCTTCCTTACCAAGGAAACGCTCTA
>CAXFLH010000074.1:0-8242 GCA_964003875.1 uncultured Flavobacteriales bacterium
TTATTTGGTCCGTACTCCATTTGTAATACCCTATTCCGTCCACTAAATCCTTGTATTTCGGTTGATGTATAAATTCCTTTGCAGTTAGTCCATTGAGATAATTCTTAAACGATTTATTTAAAAGCATTAATCCCATATTGTAAAATTTTCCACCTTTATCATTCCATTGCCAATCAACGTCATTTAGTTTTTCGAACGCCGCTCGAGAATATTTGGTTATTTTGTTGACATATTTGTGGTTAGTGGGTATATTTCTTTCAACGACTGCACCAAAGTCGTACTGCATGGGTACGTCATTAAAAATATTAGGCGCATTATCTTTGATGTAGATGTCACTATCGACGATCCCTATTTGATCATATTCATCCAACAAGTCAAAAGCATTTTCTTTTTCGAATATTGGCAAATATCCAAGTTTGGTCCAATTACCTATGTTTCTTTCCTGCCTGGTTGGATCCGGCAATATCTTAAGGATCGGTTCGCGTTGGACAATGTGAGTGATGCTATGCTTTTTGCAATACTGTGAAACAGATTCCACACACCAGTCATATAATTTGTTTGTAGTGCCAACGTATACTTGATAAATTAATCTTTTCATTGTATTAATTTTATTAATTCTTCTATATTTTCGCCTCTTTTAGGTAAAAGGTCCTTCATAAAAAAATGCACGAAGTATGATTGCTTTGTAATGTGTGGTTCAACTGCTTTGAACAAACTATTGTATTTGTAATCCAAATGTTTTACATTCATGCCCTCTTTCTTTGCCCAGTAGGTCAACATTATTTGATCAGTTTGCCATTTCCAAGCACCTATCCCATCAACAAAAGGTTGAAATTCTGGACGTTGCATAAATTCTACAGGAGTTTGACCTCTCAAATATTTTTTCATATTTTCACTATTGTAAACAATTACTCCAGAATTAAAATATTCTCCACCTGTGGTAGGATTCCATTTCCAGTCCAATTCCTTTAATGGTGAAAGTTGTTTTTTACTGTAATCTACAGTTTGTCTTCTGTATTTTTTGTTCAGAGGCAGTTCTCTTTCAAATACTGCACCTAAATCGTGTGTGCTGTCAACTTCTTTGAATATGTTAGGTGAGCCTGGTCTAATCCATATGTCGGCATCTATAACACACAACTGATCATAATCATTTATGTTTTCAGGCATGGTGTATGTCAAAATTGGATAATTATAAATCCAAAGAAATTTCAACGAACCTGATTAATGAGATGATATTGAATAGAGAAAAAACAATTTCTTCTCTAATTGGTTATTTAAGAATCTTAACATTTAATAGTCAATTAGAAGATTCACTTTACAATGACTTGTCGAATATTGTAAACAATACTGACTCCTTGTATACACAAAGTGAATCTTATAATTTTGAAAACCCAAGAGTTAAGGCTCAATTAGCGTTATGGTCTTCACTATACTACAAACAAATAAGATTTTTAGAAAATTAAAAAGGGATTTGTGATCAAATCCCTAGAAAATGGAGTAAAAATGTGGTCGGGATGAGAGGATTCGAACCTCCGATCTCGCGCCCCCCAGACGCGCACTTTAACCGGACTAAGCTACATCCCGAAATTAAAACTCAATTGTGACGAATATCAATACGAAGAAACACCAAATTGTTTTAACTTTGCAAAAATAAAATTCCATTCATTATCCACAATGAAAAAGTATCTTTTATCTCTTGCCTTATGTTTGTTTGCATTGACCAATTTTGCTCAGAATAAATATACGCTTAGCGGTTACGTAAAAGACAACGAAACAGGAGAATACCTTATTGGAGCTACCATTTACCTCAAGGAAAATTTAAAAGGTATATCAACCAACCAATACGGCTTTTATTCGTTAACTGTTGATGAAGGTAGCTACACCATAGATTATTCATTTTTGGGGCTAACTAGCCAACAAAAACAAATCAAGCTAGAAAAAGATATTAGAATTAATGTTGCTCTTGAACCCAATGCCATCGTCACTTCAGAAGTAGTAATAGAATCCGAAGGAGCCGATAAAAACGTGCAATCAACTAATATGAGTCAGGTAAAAATAGACGTTAAAAACATCAAAAAATTACCGGCTTTTATGGGAGAGGTAGATGTCCTCAAAACCATTCAACTGCTACCTGGAGTACAATCTTCAGGGGAAGGCAGTTCTGGCTTTTATGTTCGTGGTGGTGGTCCTGACCAAAATCTAATTTTATTGGATGAAGCCACTGTTTATAACGCCTCACACCTGTTTGGTTTTTTCTCAGTATTCAATGCAGATGCAATTAAGGATATTAACCTTATTAAAGGTGGTATGCCTGCCCAATATGGTGGTCGTTTAGCATCAGTACTAGACATCTCTATGAAAGAAGGAAATAGCAAAAAGTTTGAAGTTGATGGCGGTATAGGTCTTATTTCATCAAAACTAACCTTACAAGGGCCTATCAAAAAAGACACAAGTTCGTTTATCCTTTCTGGTCGAAGAACTTATATAGATGTATTGGTCAATCCTCTTATTAACGATACCTCAGCATTCAAAGGTACCGGCTATTACTTTTTTGACTTAACCTCTAAAGTAAATTACAGAATTTCTGATAAGGATAGACTCTTTTTGAGTGGTTACTTTGGTAGAGATGTATTTACTTTCAGAAATGCTGATCGAGGCTTTAAATTCGACATACCTTGGGGAAATGCCACAGCATCTATGCGTTGGAATCACTTATTTAACGATAGGTTATTTGTCAATACATCGGTCATATTTAGTGACTATCAGTTCTCTTTTGGAGCAGAACAAAATGACTTTGAATTTAAACTCAATTCGAGTATTACCGATTGGAATACAAAAATTGATTTTTCCTATCTACCCAACTACAAGCACAACATAAAATTCGGTTCTCACTTTACCTACCATACTTTTATACCTGGCAGTGTAACAGGTCGTTCTGGGGAAGTCGTTTTCGAACCTGAATCCATATTTAAGCAGTATTCCAACGAAGGAGCACTTTATGTCTCTGATGACATTGAAGTTACAGAGGATTTAAAAATTCACGCAGGACTTCGCTACAGTAGTTTTCAGTTTGGTGGCCCAATAACTATAAGAAACTACTTCAAGAATGAATTGACTGGTGATACTACCAATCATCACCGACATTTGGAGCCTCGCCTTTCTATGAGGTATAAAATGAATAAAAGTAGTTCAGTTAAAGCCTCATACACTCAAAATTACCAATACATTCATCTAGCATCATTGTCTAGTGTTTCTTTACCTACTGATTTATGGGTACCTAGCACCAAAATTGTTAAACCACAATATGGAAGACAATTTGCAGTCGGTTTATTCAAAAATTGGAAGGACAATAAATGGGAAACTTCCATTGAAGCTTACCATAAAAAAATGGATAACCTCATAGAATACAAAGAAGGGGCATTACCTGAAGACAACACCAATACAGCCTCTGACGAATCCTTTACATTTGGTGATGGTGAGTCTTACGGATTGGAGTTTTTTATTAAAAGAAGACTAGGTAAAACGACTGGCTGGCTAGGTTATACTATTTCAAAAACAACACGATACTTTGAAGAGTTAAATAATGGTATTGGCTTTCCGGCCAAGTACGACCGAACGCACGATTTATCCTTAACAGCAACTCACGAACTGAATGAAAATTGGGTGCTATCGGCTGTCTTTGTTTATGCTACAGGAAACACATTAACTCCAGCTCTTGACAGATACATCATCGATGGGGATATTTATACGGAATTTGCCGATAGAAATAGCTATAGAATGCCAGCCTATCACCGAATGGATTTATCAGCAACCTACACTAGAAATAAAGCTAACAAACGTTTTAACTCCTCGTGGAATTTTTCTATTTACAATGTTTATAATAGAGCCAACCCCTACTTCATTTATTTCGATGTTGAAGGCGATGGAAATTTAACAGATGGTGGTTTGGAGCCTAAGGCTTTTCAGATATCCATATTCCCAATTATACCATCTGTAGCTTGGAATTTTAATTTTTAATTCAATATGAAAAAGTTAATCTACTACTTATTACCTCTTTTACTACTTATCAGTTGTGAAAAGTTTTTTGAATTTGAACAAGAAGTTGGTTTTTCTCAAGAAACTACAGAAACTAAAATTGTTGTTCAATCAGTCATACAGCCAGGCTATCCAGCCTATGCTATCGTAACAAAAACACAACCTTATTTTTCGGCAGTAACAGACGAAACTATAGACGAACTATTCGTTACTAATGCAAACATACAAGTATCCAATGCTGAAGGACAAAGTGTAGAACTGGTTAATATAAACGATATTCCTGCATTTGGCATAGAAGAAGTTGACGCAACCTTAGACTCTATAGCAGCTTTATTTCCGGGTTTTTACATTGAATGGCCCTTCGACATCATCTTATCACCCCCCTATAATACTATAGCCAAGTTTGGAGAGCGTTTTAATATGACAGTTGTCGTTGATAGCGACTCTCTTTTTGCCACAACTACTATTCCTAATGAACATCTTATGGATAGCTTGTGGTTTGAAATTGATGAGTTAGCACCACGACCCAATCTAGGTAATTTTTGGTTTCACTATTCAGACCCCGATACTTTGGGCAATACCATAATGATAGAACACAAACGCCTAGCTCACACTAAAGAAGTTTTTTGGGGTAACAATCCACCAGAGGGGACAACACCTAATTCTTTTACTGTCAAGCAAACTAGCGACCCTCTTTTTGCTAAAGCACTTTGGGGTTTTGTAAGAAATGATTTTGAAGGTCTTAACGGTACTTCTTTCGACACTTATTTTCAAAGAGGTAATTTAAGTTCTACACTTACAGCAACTTTTGATGAGGTAATATTCGAACAAGAAGAGGAAGGCTATTTCAAAGCTGGACAAACTTTAACAGAACACGATAAAACTGTTTACCCCGACACCGTATTGGTGAGAATGAGTCAAATAGATAATAACTCCTATTTATTTTGGCGTTCTATAGACTATCAAGCTAGTAGTAATGGTAATCCTTTTGCTGAACCCATCAACTTGCAATCGAATGTATCTAACGGATATGGTGTATTCTATGGACAGGCTGCGGTTTACTACAGACTTATTGCCAAAGAAGACACTACATATATTGAAAGATACTACCCACTTATCACAGAAATATTATAAATTTACAAGCTAAATATTTAGCATTAAAATAACCTCTTTATGTCAGAAGAAATAGAAAACATTGAAGTCTTAATTATCGGCTCTGGACCTGCAGGATATACTGCTGCTATATATGCCGCTCGTGCTGATTTGAAACCTGTTGTAATACAAGGATTACAACCCGGTGGACAGCTAACAACCACCACTGAGGTTGATAACTATCCTGGTTATCCAAACGGTGTAGATGGTACTAAAATGATGGAAGACTTCAAAGCTCAGGCCGAGCGTTTTGACACCGACACTCGCTGGGGGATGGTCACTAAAGTGGATTTTTCCGAAAGACCATTTAAAGTAGAAATTGATGGCAATAAAAATGTGTTAGCACAAACTGTAATTATTGCAACAGGAGCTTCTGCCAAATGGCTTGGTATTCCTGATGAAGAAAGACTAAATGGTTTTGGTGTTTCTGCCTGTGCCGTTTGCGATGGGTTTTTCTACAAAGGTCAAGAAGTTGTCGTAGTTGGTGCTGGTGATACAGCAGCTGAAGAGGCTACATACTTAGCCAAGTTATGCACCAAGGTAACTATGTTAGTTCGAAGAGACGAAATGAGAGCCTCTAAAGCTATGCAGAAAAGAGTGTTTAACACGGAAAATATTACGGTACTTTTCAACCATGAAACTAAAAGTATTAATGGTGAAAAAGGTGTTGAGAGCGTAACTGCCTATAACAACCAAACTAAAGAAGAAACCGTTATTCCTGCAACTGGCTTTTTTGTAGCCATCGGACACAAACCAAACACCGACCTATTCAAAGGTCAATTGGATATGGACGATAACGGTTATTTGATAGTGGAAGCTGGAACTTCTAAAACTAAGATAGATGGTGTTTTTGCAGCTGGTGATGTTGCAGACCATGTATACCGTCAAGCCGTAACTTCTGCTGGAACTGGCTGTATGGCAGCACTAGATGCAGAGCGTTTTTTAGCTGCTCAAGAATAAGTTTCTAGTCGGTAATTATAAAATCTGAATTCCAAAGTTTAAATTCAGTAATTTCAGGCTTACTAAAAGGTATATCCCAATATCCTTTGTAATTGATATAGCTTGGAATAAGTTTGTCTTGAGCATACCCCATCTCTACATCTACCGTCACGTTCAAATCAATAAGCCAATAATCGTATTGCATAAGGTATTTTCTATACACTACATTGAAAGTGTTTCTATCAAAATACGAGACTAACTCTCGAATAAGAACTTCTTCTTGCTCGTCTTCGCTAAGGTCACTTTTCATACGACACACAAACTCATAACACTCCAAAGTATCTTTGTAGGTCTTTTTAGAAATGATGTAGTCGTAGTATTTTTGCATAGACTCGTCAAAAACAGCGAGTTTTTCTTTTTTACTACCTGATTTCTCTATTTCTACAGAACCTGGATTAAAAATGATGACTTTAGCATCTCTTTCATTTCTTTCGTTTTGGCTATCACCATCATTTGACTCCTCTTTTGAGCTGTATTTACTTACCTCCAAAGTATCTTTTGGGAAAAAAATGTAGTCAAAAAATTCTGGAGTGTAGTATCGGTATTTACCTCGTCTATTGTAAATTCTTCCATCATTGAACGAAGAATCTATTTTTACTACAAGCTTATTATCTGCCACCTCATAATGCCCTTGACGATACAAAAATCCAACCGAATTATTCTTGATATCAAAAACCTCCAATTCACTAGTGTATTGATGGGGGTAATAGCGTAAGTTTTTAAATCCTTGATAAAAGCTAGTATCGGACTTAACGTAGTCTACAAAATCTTCTACACTAAAACCAGTACTAACCGCCGACACCATTACAGAATCCAACATCACAGATTTGACAATGCCATCTTGTGCTGAAAGGACTGAGCTATGCAGTAAATAAAGAATACAAAACCACTTTCTCATAGGACAAAACTATATAAAAAAAGCTGCCCACGAGGGGCAGCAGGTAGTAATTCATAAGCCGGATTCTGTTCTCTTTCGAGCCTCATCATTTATCTACGCTAGCTATTACTAACTAGCTTGAGCTGCCTACCCCCCGAGATTGAACGAGCAGTCCCTGTTCTCGGTATACGTGACATTGCACCGCATAGAGTTTACCTGGTTTCACTACAGCCGAACTGTACTTGCTTTCTGTTGCACTGGTCCTCATCTTTCGATGGACGGATGTTATCCGCTATGCTGCTCTATGGTGTCCGGACTTTCCTCTTCCGAAGAAGCGATAGCGTCCTTTATTGCTGTGGCAAAAATAAGAATTTACTACCTTTATCCACATGAAGAAAATAATTTCCACACCACATGCTCCAGCAGCCATTGGTCCTTATAGTCAGGCAGTATTAGCGGGAGGTGTTTTATATACAGCCGGACAAATAGCAATTGTTCCTGAAACAGGAGAACTTGATCTGAGCAATATAACTGCAGAAACGCATCAAGTAATGAAAAACTTAGAGGCTGTTTTGTCAGCTGCAGAAATGGATTTTTCTAATGTAGCGAAGTGTACAATCTTTTTGAAAGACATGAATCAGTACGCTGAAATCAATGCCGTTTATGCGCAATACTTTTCGGATAACCCTCCTGCAAGAGAGGCAGTAGAAGTTTCTCGTTTGCCTAAAGATGTAAATGTGGAGATATCGCTTATAGCAGTGTCTTAAGGTTGGTTGAAAACTCTGTTAATAATCCTTGCTAAAAAATCCTTTCTAACTAGATTGGTTTTATAAATTTATTGCTTCTTAAAGTATTCGTTTAAAAGCGCTTTAATGGCAGAAACTCAATATACAGAAGATAGTATACGTTCTCTTGATTGGAAAGAACATATCCGATTAAGGCCTGGTATGTATATCGGTAAGCTTGGAGATGGATCATCTTCTGATGACGGTATTTATATTCTTCTAAAAGAGGTTATAGATAACTGTATTGATGAGTTTGTGATGGGAAATGGAAAATCCATAGAAGTTTCCATTAGAGACAAAAAGGTCACTATTCGCGATTTTGGCAGAGGAATTCCTCTAGGTAAGCTAGTTGATGTTGTTTCAAAGATTAATACTGGAGCAAAATACGATTCGA
>CAXFLH010000075.1:0-7813 GCA_964003875.1 uncultured Flavobacteriales bacterium
AGCTTGAATACTTACTTCACCATCACTATACCCATTACATGAAATTTGTGATACGGTTGTTATAAAATCAAAAGAAAGAGGAGTCGGTGCGCTTAACACTAAATCTTGAGGCAAGGATTCGCACAAATTACTATCTATTGCTATGACAGAATAAGTCCCCTCACCTAAACTACCAATATCTAGCGTTCCAGATGATGAATAAGTAAAAGTTAGCCCTCCATCAATACTATATGAATATTCTCCTCCTGTGCCTCCAGTAGTACTGACTTGAATAATTCCGTCTGTCGCATTTTGACAACTAACACTAAAACCAGTGTAGTCAGAAGTAATGCTGGCGGTCAAGTTCAAATCAACAGGGTTTGGCACTGTAGTATTAAATTGAACAAGGCAATTGTTAGCATCAGTTACTGCTACTAACGGCATTCCCGAACAAACATTAGCTACAACATTATTGTTGCCATTGTCAAAACCATCCACATCGTAGGTATATGGCAATGTCCCTCCTGAAGCTTGAATATCTATAATAGCATCACATGTTGAATTACAACTGGCTTGTTGGACAACATTTACTTCATCAATCACTAGCTCCAACGGCTCGGTAATTTCAATATCTACTGGTAATGAGGTACACCCTTGGGCATCTGTTGCAACAAATGTATAGGTGTCGGCAACTAAAGCTGTTAGTGGGTTCACCAAGACATCTGTTAGGATAGGGTTGCTTGTACTAGAATACTGATAGGTATAAAAAGTATCGTCTCCACCAATAGATGTTAGTGTGATTTCACCATCAGCACTGTTTACACAACTGACCTCGGAGCCGTTATAATCAGATGTAACTTGAGGATTAACAAAAATAGTGTCTGAACTAACAACCGAAGTTTGCAATTGTTCATATACGAAGTTAGGCGCCAAAGCAGCATCTCTTGCCCAAACGTCATAGTTGCCAACAGCTAAATTGGTATAAATAAGGTTTGTGGACCATGGTCCCGCCATACCGTTAATAGAATATTCTGTAGTTGCTGGAGCGTTGATATTGGGGAAGATTTGGATTTGACCATCAGAACTATCATAACAAAGAGTATTTGTGGATTGAATACTATCAACATAACCTATCACTACTAAAGTGTAATCTTCAACCTCTCCGTACTGAAAATTATTTACAGCCCAATTTATGGCGCTTGCTTGCCACAAAGCGGTAAAGGCTCCTACTCTATTGTAAACAATTCGCATTTTAATAGAGCCTAAAGCCGCAGTATTAGGTATGGTTATAGATGTATTAATTACAGGATTGTTTTCGTCATAAAAAGGAGAAGTGTATACTAACTCGGCTGTCTCAAAAGTACCGCTAGCATCATAATCAATATAGGCCTTTACTGCGCGATTAGCGTTAGATATTGAAGGGTTTGATCCACAAAAATCTCCTTCAATTTCAAGGTCATAAGTTTCGTTTCTCAAAACTCCTGTAAAATATTCAAGACCTGTAATATTGCCATCCCCGTTATTTGAATTGCCTATAGTAAAATCGCTATAGCCTGTGCATGGTAGTAAACTTGTGCCAATAGGTGGGTTCATAATGTCCGTTGCATCATATGGTAAGCTGCCAAAATATACTCTTGATATTACTTCATACTGAGTGTTGTTGGCACCCTGTGAAAAGGCGTCTAAACCAATAAATAAGAAAATGAAAAACAGAGTGTGTTTGAACATATTAGGGTTAGGCTATAAAATAACTAGGTCTACAAAGTTAACGAATTATTAACAATCTTATTAGCTTAAAAGTCATTTAAAAATGACAAAACCGCAATTATATTGCGGTTTTGGATGAGGTTTCGAGCGGATTCGAACCGCTGTAGATGGTTTTGCAGACCACTGCCTAGCCACTCGGCCACGAAACCAAAGGATGGCAAATCTAATAATTTTTTTAAAAATCTATGCCTTTTATTCGTTTGTCTTTTACGACAACCTCTCTCACGTCTCCGTTTATAGGTGGGTTTTTTTTAGCAACACTGACTTCTACCAAAGATATATTGGGGTGCTTTTCTACGATTTTTTCTAAAATACGGGCAACTACATGCTCAAGTAGTTTACTGGCAACTGACATCTCCTCCTTTACTATAGCGTTTACAGACACATAATCTACCGTATGTTCTAAATCATCACTTTCTGAAGATTGTTTAATATCATACTCAAGTACGACATTAACTTCGTAATCTGATCCTATTTTGGTCTCTTCTGGTAAACAGCCGTGATAAGCGTAAACCCTTATGCCTAATACTGAAATTGATGCCATATTATTATAGGGTATCTATGGCGGTTTTTATTCTACGGATAACCTCATCTTTTCCTAGTAATGCAGAAATTGCAAACATAGAAGGACCCATACCTAAACCTGTTACAGAAAGTCGGAAAGTGGGTAAGACCATACCTAAACCCCATTGATTTTTTTCAAGGTGAGATTTAAATTGTGTTTCTATCTGTTCTGCACCAAAATCAGACATGGAAGAAAATAAATCAATAATAGAATTTAAAACCTCAGGTGTATTGTCTTTCCATTTTTTATGCCTTGTTTTTTCATCGTAATCAGATGGTGGCTGAAAGAAAAACTGACTAGACACCCAGATATCATTAATAAAGGTAGCACGTTCCTTCATCAGTTCACAAACCTCAGCAAGATAGCTAGAATCTATTGCTTTAGCCTCATTGACAGATTCCGATAATAGTGCTGCTAAAGTTGCCCCATCTTTTTCTTTCAAATATTGTTGGTTGAACCATTTGGTTTTATCAAAATCAAACTTAGCGCCCGCTTTACCTACCCTATCTAAAGAAAAGGTTTGTATTAATTCATCCATGCTAAAAATTTCTTGAGAAGTCCCCGGATTCCAGCCTAAAAAAGCCAACATATTTGTAAACGCTTCTGGGAAATAACCCTCCTCACGATAACCCGAAGAAAGTTCCGAAGTTTCAGGATTAGTCCATTGTGTTGGGAAAACTGGAAAGCCAAGTTTATCGCCATCACGCTTACTTAATTTACCGTTGCCGTCAGGTTTTAATATTAATGGTAAATGGGCAAATTGAGGGCACTCCCATTCAAAAAAGCGATAAAGCAGAACATGTAGTGGTGCCGAAGGCAACCACTCCTCTCCTCTTATAACGTGTGTTATCTGCATCAAATGATCGTCTACCACATTCGCCAAGTGGTATGTAGGCATCCCGTCCGATTTAAAAATAACCTTATCATCAAGGTTAGTGGTGTTTACCACAACCCACCCTCTAATGATGTCCTGAATTCTAACTTCTTCGTTTCGTGGCATTTTAATACGAATAACGTATTTGTCTCCACGATCAATCCTCTCTTTTACCTTATCTTTTGATAGGGTTAAGGAGTTTTGCATACTTTCTCTTACAACCGCATTGTATTGTGGCGAAGGTACACCTGCATTTTTCATGCGCTCACGCATTTGTTCCAATTCTTCGGGAGTGTCAAAAGCATAGTAAGCATGTCCCTTTTCCAAGAGCAAATCGGCATACTGTTTATATATAGGTTTTCGTTCTGACTGGCGATAAGGCCCTAAGTCTCCACCTTTTCCAAGTCCTTCATCAACCTCTATTTTGCACCATCTTAATGCGTCTAAAATATACTGTTCGGCACCAGGCACAAATCGTGTTTGATCGGTATCCTCAAGGCGAAGTAAAAAATCTCCACCGTGTTTTTTGGCAAACAAGTAATTATACAGGGCCGTGCGGACACCACCCATATGCAAAGGTCCTGTTGGACTAGGTGCAAAACGAACTCGAATTTTATTCATTGTATAAGTTTATTTAGGAGGCAAAGATACATTTTATTGAATATCGAGAGGCTTTCTTGGTGGAAGTAAAAATCATAACTTTGCAATATGAACGAGAGAAGTGTGCTAATTGAAAAGTTGGAGAAATTCATCAGTAAATATTACAAGAATTTACTGCTCAAAGGAGGCATATATTTTGTATCCGTATTTCTATTATTTATCATCTTATTTTCTACTGTTGAATATTATGGTCAGTTTAATAGTACTGTTAGAACAATTTTATTTTGGAGCTTTTCTATACTAAACGCTACTGTATTTTGGCGATGGGTAGCTATCCCCTTGAAAGGGCTGTATAGACTAGGCAAGTCCCTAAGCCATTATGAAGCTGCCAAGATTATCGGTGAGCATTTTAACTATATAGAAGATAAGCTAACAAACCTATTACAACTACAAGAATTATCTTCTCAAGAAAACGCACTTGTTGAGGCGAGTATTGAGCAAAAAATAAAATTACTTAAACCTATTCCATTTTCTTCGGCTATAGACTTAAAAGCAAACACTTCCTATTTGAAATATGCTATTATCCCTGTGGGTATATTGTGTGCAATATTTTTAAGTGGAAATAAAAAAGTGGTGGTGGATAGCTCAGCTCGAATACTTTCGTATAACACTGATTTTGTTCCTCAAGCCCCCTTTGAATTCATAATTGACAACCCTAGCTTAGAGGCTATCAAGGGTAATGACTTTTTACTAGAAATGTATTTTGCAGGTGCAGAAATACCAAAGAAAAGTGCCATTATTGTTGGTGAAAACCGTTACGAAATGCGTCAAAATAGTACAGGACATTTTTCGTTCTTATTCAAAAATCTACAAAAATCACAAACTTTTGGGTTTGAAGCCAATACTTATAAGTCAGAAATTTATACCCTAGAAGTTATTCCAAAACCTAGTGTAAACAACTTTTCTGTAAAACTGAATTATCCCAAATACACCAATCGCAAAACCGATAACCTACAGAATGTCGGCAACCTACAGGTTCCACAAGGAACTAAAATAAAGTGGTCCATTGCTGCCAAAGAATCTGAAAAAGTATACATCCGTTTTGAAGAAAGCATAGAGTGTATGCGTACAGGAAAAAATGAATTCGAATACGATAGGGTTTTCTTAAAAAACACCAACTATTCCCTAGTTGCTCAAAACAACTTTTTGCTTGGCGATAGTATCCTGTATGAAATTAATGTTGTCCCAGATGCATATCCAAGTATTCAAGTTAATGAAACGCTGGACAGCATTAATACCATGTGGCACTATTTTGAAGGGTATGCAGAAGACGACTACGGCATAAAAGAGCTCTTGTTTAAATACCGATTTTTAGACGATACTTCACAATGGGTAAGTGAATTAGTGCAACTGACAAGCACGTCTAACAAACAAGGCTTTAGCTGTGCGGTGGACTTTCAAGATTTAGGACTAAAATATGGTGTCGGTCTTGAATACTTTTTTGAGGTATGGGATAACGATGGAATAAACGGAAGTAAATCCACAAAATCTAGCCTTTTTAACTTTCAAGCAGCTAGTGTAGATGAACTTGAAGCTATGGCTGAAGAAGAAAACACACAACTAAAAAGTGATTTAGAAGAATCTAAAAAACTAGCTGAAGACATTCAAAAAGACTTGGAAGAACTACAAAGGCAATTGCTTAAAGACAAAGAACTAAGCTGGGAGGACAAACAAAAAACCAAAGAACTATTAGAAAAGCAGGAGACATTAAAAAAGAAAGTTAACGATATACAAAAGCAGCAAAAACAAAATCAACTTGCTGAAAATGTATACCAAAAACCCAATGAAGAACTCCTGCGTAAGCAAGAAGAAATTCAACGACTTTTTGATAGTATCATGAATGAAGAGCTACAAGAAATGATGCAAGAGCTCAATGAAATGATGAACACCATAGATAAGGAAGAACTTCAGAAAATGTTGGAGGATATGCAACAAAGCGATGAAGACATTGAAAAAGAACTAGATAGAACTTTGGAGCTATTCAAACAAATGGAGTTGGAACAGAAACTAGAAAAAAGTATTGATGATTTACAGCAACTTGCTGAAAAGCAAAGGGAGCTTGCCCAAGAAAGTAATAAAGGAAATCAAGAAAAAGAAACTTTAGCCGAAAAACAGGACGAACTAAACAAAGAATTTGAGGCTCTACAAGAAGATTTAGAAAAAGCGAAAGAGCTGAATGAACAACTAGAAAATAAGCAAGAAATACCAGACACTAAATCTGATGAAGAAAAGATAAAAGAAGACATGCAGAAAAGTGCTGAACAACTGCAAAAAAACATGAAAAAACAAGCCGCTAAAAATCAAAATAAAGCAGCGGATAAAATGGAGGAAATGAGTCAGTCCTTACAATCGGCCTTACAACAAGCTCAGTCAGACGCCACAGCTGAAGACATGCAAACCCTAAGACAGATTCTAGAAAATTTAATCCGATTGTCCTTAGATCAAGAAAATATATTAAAATCAATCGGAACAATTAACCTCAATAGCCCATTATACCTAGACTATCTACAACTGCAAAATAAGCTGCAAGCTGACGCTCAAATTATCGAAGACAGTCTATTTGCTTTGAGTAAGCGTCAACCACAAATAGAATCGGTAGTAAATAGCGAAATCAACGCCATAAACAACAGCATGGAAAAGGCATTGATAGAAATGGCTGAAAGACGTTCTTCTAAGGCTAGTGAACGCCAACAATTTGCTATGACAGCCGCCAACAACCTAGCACTTATCTTATCAGAAGTATTAGAACAAATGCAAAAAGATTTGGCAAATATGGACGCTAAACCCGGCGATAAAATGTGCAACAAGCCCAATAAATCGGGAGGGCAAGGCATGAAAGAAATGAAGAAAATGCAACAGCAGATTCAAGAGCAAATGAAGAACATGATGCAAGGTAAAAAAGGTGAAAAGGGTAATAAAGGGAGGTCCAGTAAAGGATTAGCACAACTGGCTGCTCAACAAGAGATGATACGTCAGAGAATGGGTGAAATCAGAGACGAATTGAGTGGCGATAAAAACGCAAAAGATAATATTGACAAGATGATGAAAAAAATGGAGGAAAATGAAGTCGACATCATCAATGACCAAATAACACGAGAAACATTACTCAGGCAAGAAAGTATAATGAGCCGATTACTCGAAGCCGAGAAAGCACAACGAGAACGAGACAAAGACAAGCAAAGACAATCTACTGAATGGATGGATAGCTTATCAAAGAGACTAATCAATCCTTTCGAAGATTATCAAAAAGAAAAGGAAAAACAGGAGGAGCTTTTACGTACAATACCACCTTCATTTACGCCTTTTTATAAAAACAAAGTAAAAGACTATTTCAAAGAAAATGGAGAGTAATATCTACTATCATAGTGAATGTGATTTTCAGCTAAAAGACAAGCAGTCTATTACAAAATGGCTTAAAGATGCTATTAGTACAGAAAACAAAGAGTTAGGAGAAATCAATTATATCTTCTGTGACGATCAATATCTTTTAAAGAAAAACCAAAAGTATTTGCAACATGATACCTTCACAGACATAATTACATTCGATTATACAGAGGAAAACCGTCTATCTGCCGATATTTTTATCAGCATAGAAAGAGTAAAAGAAAATGCTATTACCTTTGCAGTACCGTTTGAAACCGAACTTAGACGGGTAATAATACACGGTGTACTTCATCTGATGGGTTATAAAGACAAATCCGATGAAGAGGCCGAAACAATGAGAAGTAAAGAGAATTATTACCTCTCTAAAAATATTTAACATATTGATATACAGAATATTACAATGTTTTCAAAGACTTATGACGTCATAGTAGTTGGGGGAGGGCACTCGGGTTGTGAAGCAGCAGCAGCAGCAGCCAATTTAGGCTCTTCTGTTTTGTTAGTGAGTATGAATATGCAGACCATAGCTCAAATGTCGTGCAATCCGGCTATGGGGGGTGTTGCTAAAGGGCAAATAGTAAGAGAGA
>CAXFLH010000076.1:0-7609 GCA_964003875.1 uncultured Flavobacteriales bacterium
ACAAAAGCCAGTTAATAGTATTTTATCAAACATTGATAATATTAGTTTAGTTTCACCACTTCCTTATGAAGCATTTTTATGGCTGATGAACAAATCTAAAATAATTATAACAGATAGTGGAGGTATTCAGGAAGAAGCCCCATCATTAGGTAAACCTGTTTTAGTTATGAGAGAATCAACCGAAAGGCCGGAAGCTGTAGAAGCAGGTACAGTTGTTCTTGTAGGAACTGATAAAAATAAAATAGTTAATAAAACAAATGAGTTGTTGATTGATGAGAATAAGTATAAAAAAATGAGTATGTTGCACAACCCATATGGTGATGGGAAGGCAAGCGAAAAAATTGTTAATTTTTTATTACATAAATGAAAGATTTAAAAGTAGTGATGATGGGTTTGGGTTATATTGGCTTGCCAACAGC
This sequence comes from uncultured Flavobacteriales bacterium, assembly GCA_964003875.1. Lineage (GTDB taxonomy): Bacteria > Bacteroidota > Bacteroidia > Flavobacteriales > UBA7312 > UBA8444. Next base: position 420 of record CAXFLH010000076.1, read on the forward strand.
AGCCCTAATTGCTAGTAGAGGTATTAAAGTGCAAGGAATTGATGTAAATCAATCAGTTGTTGACACTATTAATGAAGGGAAAATCCATATTGTTGAGCCGGCTTTAGATGGTTTGGTAAAACATGTAGTTGAAAGAGGGTTGTTAAGAGCAAGTATAAATCCTGAAACAGCAGATGTGTATTTAATTGCCGTTCCTACCCCTTTTAAGGGAGATCACGAGCCAGACTTAAAATATGTAGAATTAGCTACAAGAATGATAATCCCTAACCTTAAAGATGGAGATTTGTTTATTATAGAATCAACTAGTCCTGTGGGTACCACCGATAAAATGGCGGATATTATCTTTGAGGTAAAGCCTGAATTGAAAGGAAAAATAAACATTGCTTATTGTCCAGAAAGAGTGCTTCCAGGAAAAGTTATTTATGAATTGGAACATAACGACAGAGTAATTGGCGGGCTTGATGATGTATCAACAAAAGTAGCACAAGATTTTTATCGTCATTTTGTAAAAGGAGCTTTGCACGGAACCAATGCAAAAACAGCTGAAATGTGTAAGTTGGTGGAAAACTCATCAAGAGATGTGCAAATTGCTTTTGCAAACGAATTAAGTATGATTTGCGATAAATTGGCAATAAATGTTTGGGAATTAATTGATTTGGCAAATAAACATCCTAGAGTAAATATATTGCAACCGGGAACTGGTGTAGGAGGGCATTGTATTGCAGTTGATCCTTGGTTTATTGTTTCAGAATTTGAAAAAGAAGCAGTAATTATCCGAAATGCAAGAGAGATAAATAATTATAAAACGGAATGGGTAGTAGAGAAAATTAAATCTACTGCATTGCAATTTGAATTAGATAATAATAGAAAACCAATCATAGCTTTGTTGGGACTAGCTTTTAAGCCAGATATTGATGATTTGAGAGAGTCTCCTGCTTTACAAGTTGCAGAAACCTTGCTTGCTGAAAACAAATATGATTTATTGTTATTAGAACCCAATTTAGAGCAAAGCGATAAATATGATTTATCTAATTATGAAAACATAAATGGAAATGTAGATATTGTGGCATATTTGGTAGCACATAAAGAGTTTAGAGGATATAAATTTGAGGCATTAGAATTAGATTTTTGTGGAGTTAAAAAATAAATTCTTGGAGGAACTATATTATAAATTTAAGCGTAATGAAATTTTAAATAAAGGAACATCTGCCTTTATTTTGAAAATTATTGGGTCTTTACTTGGCTATATTTTTTTACTTCTTGTCACAAGAACAGCTGGTGCTGATACTTGGGGTGTTTTTGCGCTTTGTTTGGCACTGTTGAATATAACATCAATATTTAGTAGAATGGGTATTGATGTTGCAACATTAAAATTTATTGCATCATTTAAATATGAACTTGCAAAAACAAAAGCAGTATATTTAAAAGGATTAAAAGTAATACTACCGCTTTCAGTGATGTTTAGCTTGCTATTGTTTTTACTTTCTGATTTTATATCTATAAATATATTTCAGAAAAGCCATTTAAGTAGTTTTATTCAGTTGATAGCATTAGCTGTTTTGCCATTTACACTAATTTACTTTAATGCACAAAGCTTTAGAGGACTAAAGATGATTACACATTTTGCTTTTTTTCAGCATGTATCAAAATTTCTATTTTCAGTTGTTTTTCTATTTGCAATTAGCTACCTAATTGGTTTCCCAGTTCAAGAGGGTGTTTTTTATGCATTTATTGCAGCCCTTTATTGTGCTATGTTTATTAGTTTCCTTCTAATAAAGAAACAAATGATAGCCAAAAAAGAAAAGAGTCCAATTTCCACTCACACACTATTAAAAACAGCATTTCCCATGATGTTATCTACCTCTATTTTACTGATAATGTCTTGGGCAGACACACTTATTATAGGAGTATATGAGGATGAATCTGAGATTGGGGTTTATAATGTTGCGATTAAATTAGCAATGATTTCTGGAATAGTTCTAGGTGCTTTAAATAGTATAGTTGCTCCAAAGATTTCAGAGGCTTTTAATAATGGTAAAAAAGATGAATTTGCATTAATTGTAAAACAGTCTACAAAAATTATTTTTTATTCTTCATTTCCAATTCTAATCTTTCTTATTGCTTTCCCAGAGTTTCTATTATCTCTCTTTGGTAGTGAATTTTTAATTGGGAAATCAGCATTATATGTACTGATAATAGGGCAGATAGTTAATGCCTTTTCGGGCTCTGTTGGAGTAATAATGCAGATGACAGGAAAAGAAAAATTGTTTCAGAATATTCTCATTTTAGCATTGCTTACCAACATAGTATTAAATTTTTTGTTAGTTCCAATATACGGAATTATTGGGGCAGCAATTGCTAGCTCAGTAAGTTTAGTATTATGGAATTTAATATCAGTTTTTTATATATACAAACATCATCATGTATTAACCTTTTTTAATTTTAAATAGAAGTATGAAAAACAAAAAAGTCATTTTAGGAATAGGAACAGGCAGGTGCGGAACAGTCTCTTTATCTGACCTTTTAAACAAACAAGATAGCTCATTTTTTTCACATGAGTTAAAGATAAAAATTAAAAAACCAACAGACTACAATACTCCTTTGTCTTGGGAATATGATGAGCAAGCATTTGATAATGCATGGAATTCTATTTTACATTATAATGGAAAATATGTTGGGGATGTTTCTATGTTTTGGCTACCTTATTTAGAGCGTCTTTTCAATATTGCAGATAATTTAAAAGTAATCTGTTTGCAAAGAGAAAAACAAGGAGTTGTAAATAGTTATTTAAAAAAAACAGAAGGAAGAAATCATTGGATGGACCATGATGGTTCCCATTGGGATTTTTGCTCTTGGGATAAATCATATCCAAACTTTAAAGCAGAAACAAAAGAAGAAGCGTTAAATAGGTATTGGGATTACTATTATCAACTTGTAGATGAATTAATACAAAAATATCCAGATAGAATTCGTATTTTTCAAATGATAGATTTGAATGATGGAGATAAAGTAAAATCGTTATTAGAATTTGCAGGTTTTGAAAATAAAAATGTCATTTCAAATATTCAGAGAAATAAGATTGAGAGAAACATTTTTGATAAAATAAAAAGAAAATTATTTGGCGTTTAAGATGAGCATAAAAAAGATTGCAATAGTAACCCCTTTGAGAAACGAAATTGAAAATATTGATAAATTATTTGATGCTTTATCAAAGCAAACTATAACTATTTTTTCTTGGGTAATATTAGAAAATGGAAGTACAGATGGGAGTATTGAAAAGCTGAAAAATATAAAATGTCCCAATAATGTAGAGTATTTAGAAATTTTGAATCTTACTAAAAATAGTATAAATTATGAGGAAAAAAGCTTTATTATTATTTCTAGTATTAGGGCTTTTTTCCTGTAATTTCTTCAAGAAAGATACTGACAAGCTACTTGTTACCGTATATGGTGATAAATTGTATTTTTCAGATATACAAGATTTAATATCTCCAGGCTTAAGAAGTGAAGATAGTTTAAAGTTAGTTCAGGCAATTTGTGAAAAATGGGCAAAGGAACAAATCCTTGTTCAAAAAGCTAAAATTAACCTTCCGTTAGTTCTACAAGATGTACAAGCGCAAGTAGAGAGTTATGAAAACTCCCTTTTGATTTATTCATATCAGAAAGAACTACTTAATCAAAAGTTAGATACCATAGTTAATGATGATGAAATAGAATCTTATTACGAAAAGAACAAAGAAAATTTCATCCTAAAAGATGCTGTTGTTAGAGTTAACTATATCCAGCTAAAAAAAGAAGTTCCATACTTGTGGAGGGTTCAGCGTCTCTTTAAAAAAGAAGATGAGGAAAGTAAGTTATTATTAGAAGATTATTGTTATCAATTTGCTGATGATTACTACCTAGACGACAGTTGGCTTAGTGTTGATGACATCTTTAAAGTTTTGCCAGATAGTTACACATCTAGAAACTTACATAAAGGTAAAAGTATAGAATTTGCCGATGACGATTATTATTATTTCCTTCACGTCAAAAAATATATATCAAAAGGTAGCGTTTCTCCATTGGAAATGGTAAGCAATCAAATTCATTCTATTATTATTAATAAAAGAAAGATTGATTTTCTTAAACATGTAGAAATGGATTTATATCAAAATGCACTTGCTAAAAATTATGTTCAGTATGAAAAAAATTAGTTTATTAATAATTTCATTTCAATTTTTCACTTTGTCATTAATGGCACAAGAAATGGTTGAAGGGATTGTAGCAGTTATTGGCGATAAAGCCATTTTAAAATCTGAAGTAGAGCAACAGTACTTACAACTAAGAGCATCTGATGTAACGAACAGTAATCTTAGGTGCGAAGTGATGGAAGAACTGATGTTTCAAAAGCTGCTTAGCCATCATGCAGAAGTAGATAGCTTAGTTGTTACAGATGACGAAGTAAACGATGCTATTGACCAACGTATTGAGTATTTTATTAGTCAGATAGGTTCAGAAAAAAAGTTAGAAGAATATTTTGATAATTCTATTTCTCAGATAAGAGAAGAATTCCAAACGATTTTTAGAGAACAGCGTTTAGCTCAGCGTATGGAAAGTAAAATTACTTCAAACCTTAAAGTTACTCCACAAGACGTTTTGAAATTTTACAATAAAATCCCAAAAGATAGTTTGCCAATATTCCCTGAAGAAATTTACTTATCTCAATTGGTTGTTTATCCTCTTGTTGAAGAATCAGAACGAGAAAGAATAACCAAAAAATTAAAAGGGTTTAAGCAACGTGTTCAAAATGGCGAGGACTTTTCATTTCTAGCCTCTTTGTATTCTGATGATCCTGGTTCGGCAAAGGTAGGTGGAGATTTAGGCTTTGTGAAAAAAGGTAAGTTAGTTCCTAAATTCGAATCTGTGGCTTTTCGTTTGCAAGAAGGCGAGTTATCCGATGTGGTAGAAACTAAGTTTGGCTTTCACCTCATACAAATGGTAAAAAGAAGAGGGCAAGAATTTAACGTTCGCCATATCTTAATAAAACCAAAGATAAGTTCTAAATCAGTTGAGAATGCCAAGGCTAAACTAGATAGTATTATTCAATTTATGGCTAAAGACACCTTGTCATTTGAGCAATTAGCCATTAAGTATTCAGAAGATGAGTCTAAAAATAATGGAGGTAGAATTGTAAATCCTCAAACGGGTTCTTCATCATTTGTATTAGAAGAATTGGAATTTTCAGTGTCATCTACAATAGATGGTCTTAAAGAAGGTGAATATTCTAAGCCAACGGTTTTTGTTAGTTTTGATGGTCGTAAAGGTTGTCGCATAATAAATGTCGATAGAATAATAGAAGAGCATAAAGCGAGTCTAAAAGAGGATTATGATCGTATTCAGAGCGTGGCACTTCAAGAGATGAAAGTGACGGTTTTGGACGAATGGAAAAAAGATATATTGAAAGAAACCTACACCGACATCAAAGAAGATTTTGACTGTGTGTGGAAAGATAATTGGAAAAAGTAATAGTAAGATGTCTGAAGTAGAAGAATTAGATGGATTTAAAGAATCCTACGAGAGATTTAGAAAAGAAATAGCCAAAGTAATAGTTGGTCAAGATGAAGTTGTTAAAAATGTGCTTATATCTATTTTTAGTCAAGGTCATTGTTTGCTAGTAGGGGTGCCTGGTTTAGCCAAAACTTTATTAGTTCAAACCATAGCTCAGTCTTTAGGCTTAAAGTTCAATAGAATACAGTTTACTCCCGACCTTATGCCATCTGATATAGTAGGTTCTGAAATTTTAGATGATAACAGACAATTTGTTTTTAATAAAGGTCCCTTGTTTGCTAATATCGTTTTGGCCGATGAGATAAATAGAACACCTCCCAAAACTCAAGCAGCTTTGTTGGAGGCTATGCAAGAAAAAGCCGTAACGGCAGCAGGTAGTCGTTATGAATTAGGTAAACCATTCTTTGTATTAGCTACGCAAAACCCTATAGAACAAGAAGGTACTTATCCTTTGCCTGAGGCTCAACTTGACCGTTTTATGTTTAACGTTGTCTTAGACTATCCATCGTATGAAGAGGAGTTGGAAGTCATTAAAAGTACAACCTCGGACAAAACTATAATTTTGGATAAAGTACTTGATGCCGAGCAAATTATACGCTATCAGCAATTGATACGCAAAATACCTGTTGCTGATAATGTGATGGAATACGCTGTTAAACTAGTAGCAAAGACACGTCCCAACACCCCAATGGCAACGGAAAGAGTTAATCAGTTTATAGCTTGGGGAGCAGGGCCTAGAGCCTCTCAGTTCTTAGTGGTAAGTGCCAAATGTCATGCAGCTATTAATGGTAAATATTCACCAGATATAGAAGATGTCAAGGCTGTAGCTGAACCTATTCTTAGACACCGATTAGTTAGAACGTATCAAGCTGATGCCGAAGGTATTAGTATAGAACAACTTATTCAAGAGCTTTTATAGATGATTATACCCATTGTAGCATACGGAACTAAGGTTTTAAAACAGAAAGCTGAAGATATTTCTAGCGATTATCCTAACCTAGAACAATTGATTGATGATATGTTTGAAACCATGTATGAAGCTAGTGGAGTAGGTTTAGCAGCACCTCAAATTGGTAGGAGTATCCGTCTGTTTATTGTTGATGGTAGCCCTTTTGCCGATGAAGACGCTGATATGGAAGGCTTTCGCAAGGTATTCATCAACCCGCAAATAGTAGAAGAAAGTGGCGAAGAATGGAATTTCAACGAAGGTTGTTTGTCCATTCCAAGTATTAGAGAAGATGTATCACGTCTATCCAGAGTTCGTATCCGTTATCAAGACCAAGATTTCAATACTATAGAGGAAGAATATGATGGTACTAAAGCCCGTATTATTCAACACGAATACGATCATATTGAAGGCGTACTTTTTACAGATTACCTAAGTGCCATAAAGAAACGCCTATTGAAACGTAAACTAAACGATATTTCTAAAGGTAATGTAAAGGTCGATTATCGGATGAAATTTCCACTCAAAAAGGGTAGGTAGATTTCTATTTACTGTTATAATAATACAAGAAGAAAGTTTCTTACAATTTTCTGTATATACATTTTATACAAAAAAAACTCAACAATGTCTTGCTGAGCTTTTTTGTGATCGCGACAGGATTCGAACCTGTGACCGTCTGCTTAGAAGGCAGATGCTC
>CAXFLH010000077.1:0-7598 GCA_964003875.1 uncultured Flavobacteriales bacterium
ATCTTTAAGATTACCTTGGGAAATTCAAGTTATTGTAGCAGGGCTCATTATACCATTTACATTATTTTTAGTAGAGCCTAAAGAACATCAACAAAATAAACTACCAAAAAGTTTCAAAGCCATATGGCAAGTTGTTAAATTTTCTCTAGTAGAAAATAAGATGCTCAAGTGGTTGATAATACTATCGTCTGCTATTGGCTTTGCTACCCTATCTCTTGCATGGTTTGCACAACCTTATTTTAAAAGCATTGATATGCCCATAAAATACTTTGGATTTGCTTGGGCGTTTTTAAACCTAACTACTGGCTTTTCCTCTATAAACGCCTATAGATTACAAAGGTTATTGTCTAAAAATAGTTTTTTGATTTTCATAAGTTTAGGCATAAGCATATCTATTTTTTTAATTTCAAAATCAACAGCCATATTAGGATTAATTTTGATTACGACAGTATATGTTATTAGAGGGTTCGCTACTCCTGTTATGAGAACATATATAAACGATATAACACCTTCTAATATGAGAGCGACAGTCTTATCTGTAAGAAGTTTTTGTATTAGAGTAACCTTTGCTATTATAGCACCACTTATGGGTTGGATAGCCGATATTTACACTTTAGTACAAAGTTTTTTATTATTAGGTATAATTGTTGGAATTACTAGCTTATTAGCTAGTTTGAAATTAAAAGCCTTATCTAATGATTAATTGCTCTACCCTGCTTTTACCATCATTGATTATTTTCACGAAATATAAACCTTGGGATAATTGACTAACATCTATACTATTGGAAGGGTTTTCATCAAATAACATCAATTGTCCTTTAGTGTCAAATATTTTAACCGCTTTCAAATTTTCAACCATCAAATTCACAACAGAATATGTAGGATTAGGATAAAACAAACTAACATTATCAAAAGTTGCAATAGTATTTGCACAATCAATATTAAAATCAAACTGATTAAACGTATTATCATTTAACTCAGAAAAAACAGTTACATCAAATTGTAATAAAGAAGGGCTAGGATTCATAAAAATTCCTATTAGGTTGATGTCTAAACTGTTGCCGGAAGTGTAAGAATTATTATCTGAAGGGGAAACAATAGACATTTCTACTCCTCCACCTTCTAAATTTTCAATAGTAAAAGAAAATTGAGTTTCTTCATCATCATTAACTAAATCAATTTCAATTGAATTATTTACAGAATTAATTTCACTTATATCTAGTGAATATTCGTTATTAATAAAATTATTGATACCTGCAATAGCAGTTGCATTTCCCACATTTTGTCCCATCTCTAAGTAATCTAGATTTATATAACCCAAATTTGAAGTAATAGAAGTTGATTGAATATCTGGTTCATTTAAGCCTTGCTCTGTAATAAAATTTAAATCTGAAAACTCCTCACAAATTAATGATGACAAACTAATATTAATTTCCGGAGTAAAAGCCTCAGCTACAAAATTGCCAATGTAAAAGGTATCTGTAACAGACCACTCTGAATAATAACTTTGATTTTGAGAACAATAAGCCTGTACTTTCCATTCGTAATAGTTTTCATGTTCAAAATTGCCGCCAATTGTTTGAGAATTATAAGTGCTATCCATATTAGAAACATTAGTCCAAGTAGTATCATTTATATTTTTGTATGAAAGTAGAAAATGATCAACACCCATTCCCAGCATAGAATCCCAATGAGTATTAGCAAAACCTGTTACCTCAGTAACAATAACATTGTCAGAATAAATATTAGTAGGTTTTGGACACTCAATGTATTCCATAGTTGTAAACGTATCTACAACAGACCATTCAGAAGCTATTTGATTATTTTCAGAACAAAAAGCAGCTACTCTCCATTCATAAGTAGTATTATAGTCTAATAAGCCTATCACCTTGTAGGTAGAGCTACTATCTAGATTCGCTAAATTATTCCACTGCAAAGAGTCCACATTTCTGTAATTAACAATAAAATGATGAACATCGGTTCCTAATAGAGATTCCCAATTTGCATTAACAGAAGCGTATGATGAATTAAAAGTATAATTATCAGTAAAAAGGCCTGTAGGCATAGGGCACTCTTGAGAAAATAAATGAGTTGTAACAAATAAAAATAAAATGGGTAATAAACGAAACTGCATGATTGAGAAAAGGTTAAATGATTACTACAAAGTTAATCATAATAAAAAATAAATGGAAATGATTTTAATTAAAGATAAATGACATCTGTAAATTAGTATTTTTGCAAATAATCATTATTTATTACCTCAACAATGCAACAAGTTTCAAATCGCCTAAAGCAATTGTCAGAATCAGCTACTCTTGCAATGGCAAGAATGAGCCGTGAGCTAAAAGCTCAAGGACACAATGTTATCGCACTTAGTCTCGGTGAGCCAGATTTTGACACCCCAGAATTTATCAAAGAGTCTGCCAAAAATGCTATTGACAACAACTACTCTCACTACACTCCTGTTCCTGGTTTACTAGAACTAAGAGAAGCCATAAGTAAAAAATTGAAAAGGGATAATAAATTATATTATAGTCCCGATCAAATTGTAGTATCAACCGGTGCTAAACAATCAATTGCTAACGTTTGTTTAAGTTTATTAAATTCAGGCGATGAAGTTATTCTACCTGCTCCATATTGGGTAAGTTATTATGAACTAGTTAAACTAGGAGAAGCAACGCCAATAGTCGTAAAAAGTAGTATTGATAATGATTTTAAAATGAGTCCTCAAGACTTAGAAAACGCTATTACACCAAATACTAAAATGATTATTTTCAGTTCTCCTTGTAATCCAAGTGGAACAGTATATAGTAAACAAGAACTTGAAGCTCTAGCTGAAGTATTGGAAAAATACCCAAGCATTTATGTAGTAAGTGATGAAATATACGAACTCATTAATTTCGGCGTTAAGCATTTCAGTATAGCTAGAATAGAATCCATAAGAGACAGAGTGATTACAGTTAATGGAGTTTCCAAAGGCTTTGCTATGACTGGATGGAGAGTTGGTTATATCGCAGCCCCTCAATGGATTGCTAGTGCTTGTAATAAAATACAAGGCCAAGTGACTTCGGCAACTTGTGCAATTGCTCAAAAGGCTACGGAAACAGCTATGTTAGCCTCACCAACTGAAGTAGAACATATGAGAATAGCATTTCACAAAAGAAGAGATTTAATGTTAGAAATGCTTTCTGAAATACCTGGAATAAGAACCAATACACCAGATGGGGCATTTTATATCTTCCCTGACGTATCTCGTTATTTCGGTAAAAGTGATGGTGAAAAAACAATTTCAAACTCAAGTGACTTCTGTATGTACATTCTAAACGATGCCCATGTAGCCTTAGTTGCTGGTGAAGCTTTTGGCTCACCTAATTGCGTTAGGATTTCCTATGCTGCATCTGAAGAAAACCTTATTGAAGCAGTAAAAAGAATGAAAAAATCATTAGCAAAACTTCAATAAAATAGTGAATACAAATTGGCATAGCATTTTCAACGATTTTAAAAAAATTAAGGTCTTAATTGTTGGCGATGCTATGATTGATTCCTACATGTGGGGCTCTATAAATAGACAATCTCCTGAGGCACCTATACCAATTGTGGACATTGAAAAGCATGAAAAAAGATTAGGTGGAGCTGCCAACGTAGCATCACACATTAAAGCTTTAGGTGCTACTCCCATACTCTGCTCTGTCATAGGAAATGAGGATAAAGGCTTTTTTGATTTGATGAAGCGTGAAAACCTTTCTGCTAAAGGCATTCTGCAAGAAGAAAGGAAAACAACTGTCAAAACTAGAATAATAAGTGAAAACAAACATCAGTTAAGAGTCGATGAGGAAGACACCTTTCCCATTATTAATGAATCTGATTTCATAAAACACTCTATTGATTTGATGAGTAATGTACATGTGGTTATCTTTCAAGATTATAATAAAGGAGTACTCACAAAACATGTTATAAATAGTTTAGTCGAATTTGCAACAAAGAAACAGATACCCACTTTGGCAGATCCAAAAAAAGAAAATTATTGGCAATACAAGGAGGTTAATCTTTTTAAACCAAATGCTAAAGAGCTAATCGAAAGTAATTCTGAAAAAGAAGCACTAAGTCTAGAAAATATTTCAAAGATTGTCACTAAGCAAAGAAAACAGCTTAACGCTAAGTCGTTTCTTCTCACTTTGTCAGAAAAAGGTGTGTTTATTCAAACCGAAAATGAGGAACACCACTACCCAGCATACAAAAGAACAATTATTGATGTTTCAGGTGCTGGTGATGCTGTTATTGCTACTGCAGCCTTAGCCATTGTACAAAAACTAGATTATGATGTTTTGGCACAACTTGCCAATTTAGCGGGTGGATTGTCTTGTGAGAAAATTGGTGTTAATCCTATTGATAGGGAAAATTTATTAAACGAGGCTATTCGTTTAATCTAGAGCCACAAAATTTACAATGCTTAGCATCTAAGTCATGTCCTTCTTTAGAACAAACCCTACAAGATTGTGTTGTTACCTTACTAGAAGATTTTGCTATTGCTGCAGAAACAATACCCGTAGGAACAGCAATTATTCCATAGCCAAGTATCATAATTATAGAAGCTAAAAACTTACCAAATGTTGTTACTGGAACTACATCACCATAACCAACTGTTGTTAGAGTAACAACCGACCAATAGATAGATTTAGGTATATTTTCAAAACCGTTCTTTTGTCCTTCAACAATATACATTAAAGTACCTAAAATGATAACAATCAAAATAACTGATAGCAAGAAAACTATAATTTTTGGTCTAGAGGATTTAAGAGCAATTTGCATAATATTTGCACCTCTCAAATATCGAGACAGTTTAAATACTCTAAATATCCTTATAAGACGAATGGCTCTAATATCTACTAGTACGTGTATAGGAGGATATAAAAAAACCAAGTAAGTAGGAATAATTGATAAAAAATCAATAATTCCCATAAATGAAAAGATATACTTGAAAGGTTTTTTGATGGAATATATTCTAAGTATATATTCGATAGTAAATAATATAGTAAATACCCATTCAGAAAACCTCAAAAGATGACCATATTCTCTTTCAATACTTTCAACACTATTGAGAATTACACAAAATACTGAAATAAGAATAGTAATTAATAGTATAATATCAAAAAGTTTACCTTCTTTGGTATCCGCTTCAAAAATAATTTCGTGAAGTCTATCTTTTGTCATAGTCGCAGCGAATTTAATAACTATTTCGTATTCTTATATTGATTTTTAATTTTTATACATTTGAAAAAATATTTCTGTTATACAATGCCAAGGAAATTTAAAGATAATCAAGGACAATTTGGAACTACTCCTGTTTTTATGGCCTCTATTAGTACCATTTTAGGTGCTATTTTATTTTTACGTTTTGGCTATGCTGTAGGAAATGTTGGCTTTTTTGGTGCTATAGCAATTATTATATTAGGTCATGCCGTTACTATACCAACAGCCCTAGCAGTAGCTGAAATTGCTACTAACAGAAAAGTAGAAGGTGGTGGAGATTATTATGTTATTTCTAGATCATTTGGGCTAAATATAGGCGCAGCTATTGGAATTGCACTTTTCCTATCACAGGCCATAAGTGTTTCTTTTTATATTATTGCTTTTGCGGAGTCTTTTATCCCTTTTGGTCAATTTCTAAACGAGACATACAACATAGGGCTATTGGGTGATTTTTTGGAAGATAGAAAAGCAATAGGATTAATCTCAATGTCTCTATTATCCCTTCTTATAATTTCAAAAGGAGCAGATTTAGGAGTAAAAGCCTTATATGTTGTTGCCTCAATTATCTTCGTTTCTCTATTTTTGTTTTTCTTTGGAGAAAGTCAAATCGGTTGGGAAAGAGTTAACTTCTTTTCTAAAGTAGAAAATGCTGATAATTTCTTTTATGTCTTTACCATTATATTTCCTGCTTTTACCGGAATTTCTGCAGGACTTGGTTTATCTGGTGACTTAAAAGAACCAAGAAAATCTATACCTAGAGGAACAATTATTGCAACTGTTCTTGGAGCAATAATTTATGTTTTGGTGGCTTTCAAATTGACTATTTCCACCGACTTAAACAATCTTGCCAATAATCAACTAGTAATGAGTGACATAGCAATTTGGGGACCAATAATTCCTATTGGATTGGCTTGTGCTGCTATTTCTTCTGCCTTAGGTTCAATAATTGTAGCGCCTAGAACACTACAAGCATTAGGAAAAGATAGGATTTTTCCTTATAAAAAATGGGATTTTTGGTTAGCTAAGGGAAAAAAAGAAAATAATGAACCTTTTAATGGTACACTAGTAACCTGCGTTATAGCCTTTTTCTTTGTTTATATTGGAGATATTAACTTCGTTGCTCGTATTATATCTATGTTTTTCATGGTAACATACGGAGCAATTTGTCTAATATCATTTTTAGAACATTTTTCAGGAGATCCCTCTTATCGTCCTGTATTTAAATCTAGATGGTACATCTCTTTATTAGGGGCAGTCCTATCACTATGGCTTATGTTCAAAATGGACACATTATTCGCTTTTCTATCCATAATTATTATGATTACTTTTTACTATTTCATAAGTAAAAAGTCATCCGATAAAAGAGAGTTTGTAAACCTCTTCAAAGATGTATTAGAGCAAGTGGCTAGACAATTACAAATATTTTTACAACGAAAAAACGACAGCAACGTTTCCTCTAATGTTCATTGGCGTCCATTTGTAGTAAGTATCAGTGACGCTTCTTTGACAAGAAAAAGTGCATTTGATATTACTCGATGGATAGCACACAAATATGGTTTTGGTACATACATACACTACATAAAAGGATACTTAAGTAAACAAACTTTTGAGCAATCCAAAGACATTAAACATCAACTCATAGAAGGCAAAAAAACCAATGTCTATGTAGACACTCTTATTTCGCCATCGTACACATCAGCTCTTGCTCAAGTAGTACAACTTTCAAGCATTTCGGGTACAGAAAACAATCTTATACTACTAGAGTATGGAGAATCTGATAAAGAATCTTTCGAAGATGTAATGAGTAACTTTAATTTACTTCACACAACTGGCTATGATGTAGCCATAATGCGCTCTAATGATAAAAAAGTTGACAAAAAAGAAGAAATACATATTTGGATATCATCAAGAGACTATGAAAATTCAAATATGATGATTCTATTAGGATACATCATCTTAGGTCATCCGGAATGGAAAAAAGCTCAAATAAAAGTATTTACTATTTACCCTGAAGATAAATTTGAAGAATACAAAAACCAAATGTTTGACTACATAGAGTCTGGACGACTTCCAATATCACCAAGAAATATGAAAATGGTACCTTACGATGAGGAGGTAAGTATTAAGGAGATTATAAACAAACGCTCTTCAAATTCAGATTTAACAATTATTGGATTTAGAGGAGAATTAGTAAAAAAACAAAAGCTCGATATTTTTGAAGGTTACGATAGCTTAGGTAATATCTTGTTTGTAAACAGTATCAACAAGAAAGATATTGAGTAAAAGAATAGTATTTAGCTATCTTTGTACCCTAAAATTTTAACATTGGGAACAAAAATTACTCCATA
>CAXFLH010000078.1:0-7412 GCA_964003875.1 uncultured Flavobacteriales bacterium
AAATCCAGTTCTTAGTGGTTTAGTTAAAGAGGAAGATAAAGGCGTTTGGAACAACCACGTAGAAATCGGTCTTTGGGCCGATTTATTTGTTATTGCACCTGCAACGGCTAAAACACTTTCTAAGATGGCAAATGGTGAGTGTGACAATTTATTGCTTACTACCTATTTGTCTGCTCAATGCCCAGTGTTTTTTGCTCCAGCTATGGACTTAGATATGTTTAAGCATCAAAGCACGCAAGACAATATTGATAAGCTTACCTCTTATGGCAATGTCTATATCCCTCCAGGAGACGGCGAATTGGCAAGTGGTTTAAGTGGCAAGGGCAGAATGGCTGAACCTGAAGATATTGTTTTGGCTGTAGAAGAAAATTTAGCTAAACAACTTCCTCTTAAAAACAAAAACATTCTTATAACAGCAGGGCCTACTTTTGAAGCTATCGATCCTGTTCGTTTTATAGGCAATCATTCATCAGGAAAAATGGGATTCTCAATTGCTGAAGCTGCGGCAAATGCCGGAGCAAATGTTACTTTAGTAGCTGGGCCAACTAATCAACAACTTGCGAATAGTAGTATTAAGCTAGTTAATGTAGTCAACGCCAAAGATATGTATGATGCTTGTTTTGACCATTTTAAGTCGACAGACATCGCTATAATGAGTGCTGCAGTATCAGATTACACTCCAAAAATTGTTTCTACTACCAAAATGAAGAAGAACACTGAAAGTCTAAATATAGAATTTGTTAAAACACAAGATATTCTTAAAAGCTTAGGTGATGTTAAATCTACTAAGCAAGTCCTTGTTGGCTTTGCACTAGAAACTAATGATGAAATACAAAATGCTAAAAAGAAACTCTCTGATAAAAACTTAGATTTTATTGTTTTGAATTCAATGAATGATAAAGGGGCTGGTTTCAAACACGATACAAATAAGATAACTATCATTGATAACAGCAATAAATTGTATAAATTTGAGTTAAAATCAAAACAAGAAGTGGCTGATGATATTATTAACCATCTCGTAGAACATTACAATGATTAGACTCTTATTTACACTAGTGATTTTACTGACTTCTTTTAGTATTTTACACTCTCAAGAAGTATTGTGTAACATTAGAGTAATGCCAAAGAACGATCTTCCAATAAGTGATAGACAGAAGCTTCAAACACTTCAAAAATCTGCAAGAGAATTTATAAATAATAGAAAATGGACCAACGAGGTATTTAAAGATGATGAACGAATTGAATTCAATCTTTCTTTTAATATCCTTGAAAAAGTATCAACTGATAGATACGCTGGAACTTTACAAGTACAATTTTCTCGTCCTGTTTTTAATAGTTCTTATTACTCACCTCTTTTAAATTATCTCGATAAAGAAATAGAGTTTGATTTCATAGATACACAACCGCTTGATTTTAATGAAAACACACACACTTCAAACTTATCGGCTATTTTATCCTTTTATACATATATAATCATAGGATTAGATTATTCTACTTTCAGCTACAATGGTGGCAATATGTATTTTCAAAAAGCTAAAAAGATTGTGGAAAATGCTCAGTCAGCTCCTGAAAATGGATGGAAAGCATTTGAGAGCAACAAGAATAGGTATTGGTTAGCAGAAGAACTACTTGATGCAAAATACAGTACTTTTCAATCAGTTTTGTACAGTTATCATAGAAGTGGTCTAGATTTAATGCATGACGATAATGAAAAGGGCAGAGGCTTTGTAACTGAAAGTATTGAAAATATGAGAAAGGTAAAACAGCTTAATCCTACGGCTTTTATTTTACAAATATTTTTTAATGCTAAAGCTGACGAAATAGCTAGTATTTATTCTAACGCTTTTCAAGATGAAAAGAATAGGGTTTACAAACTTCTAACTCAGATTGACCCTGCTAACATCAATAAATACAATAAGATAAAAGAGCAAAGCTCAAATAATGCGCCAATCAATGGTATGCCTAATTCTAAATAAATAATGCTAAATCGTTTATCCATTAATAACTATGCTCTTATTGATGAATTATCCATCGATTTAAAAAAAGGTTTTACGGCAATTACTGGTGAAACAGGTGCAGGAAAGTCTATTTTAATTTCCGCTCTAGGTCTCATATTAGGTGAAAGGGCTGATTTTAAAGCCATTGCTGAAATCGACAAGAAATGTATAGTTGAGGGTGAATTTAATATTGCAAACTATAATTTAGAATTCTTTTTTGAGAACAATGACTTAGACTTCATAAATCCAACTCTGATAAGAAGAGAAATAACACCATCTGGTAGAAGTAGAGCTTTTGTGAATGATACCCCAGTAAGTCTCAATCAATTAAAAGAACTAGGTTCTTTTTTAATAGATATACATTCTCAACACCAAACACTTCTTCTAAATTCACAAGATTATCAGCTAAAATTGGTTGATGCCTATTGTAATCATCAAGAAATACTATCTCAGTTTAAGTCTGAGTACCAATCTTATCTTTCTAAACAAAAAGAGCTAGATGAATTGATTGAAAATGAAAATCAATTGTCTAGAGAATTAGATTATAAACAGTTTTTATTTGATGAACTAGAAGAAGCTAAATTAAGCCTTGAGGATAAAACAATAGAAGAAGAAGTTAATAAACTTGAAAATTTTGAAGAAATTCAACAAAAACTGAATCATATTATGATGATTTCAGATAATAGTGAATCTTCAGTTAGCTCCTTGTTGTCAAATATAGTAGTTACTCTAGATAGTGTGCGAAAAAACGACTCAAAAATTGATGCTTTGAATTCAAGATTTAATAGTATTTGGATTGAGTTTAAAGACTGTGTTTCTGACCTTGAAAATTTAGCTTCTAATTACAATATTGACTTTGATGCAAAACAATTGTTGTTTGTTCAAGAACGATATAGCTTAATCAATAAGTTGCTTCAAAAACATAATGTAAATACTATTGAAGATTTATTAGAAATTCACTCTAATCTATCAAAAGATTTAGAGCAGTTTCATTCTATGGATAAGAACATAGAGTCGCTAAGAAATGAATGCGATAAGACTTTTAGTATGGTATCTAAAACTGCTCAAATATTGAGTAAAAATAGAATTTCAATTTTACCAAATATCCAAAAGGAATTACAAGGCTTACTTGCCAATTTAGGTATGCCGAATGCTAGAGTAAAAATTGTAACTAACTCGTACGATAAACTTAATGCCAAGGGTTATGAAGATTTTACCTTTTGTTTTACATCAAACAAGGGTATAGAGCCTAAGCAAATATCTAATATTGCTTCTGGAGGAGAGCTATCAAGATTGATGTTATGTTTTAAATATATTCTTGCTCAAAAAACAAGTTTGCCTAGTGTAGTTTTTGATGAGATTGACTCTGGTGTTTCTGGAGAAATAGCTCATAAAATGGCAGACCTTATGAGTCAAATGTCTAAATCTATGCAGGTTATTAGCATAACTCATCTTCCACAAGTTGCCGCTAAAGGTAGTGTTCAGTTACTAGTATCTAAATTGGAAACATCAGAAAAAGTACAAACTAATATTAAAGAATTATTACTAGAAGAGCGAATCGTTGAATTAGCGAAAATGCTTAGTGGTAAAACGATTACGGATTCTTCATTGAGTAACGCACGAGATTTATTAAATACTTGATAATTCGTTTATATTTGCAATCAACAAACCAATACATAAAATGTCAAATAATTTATTAAAAGAAAAAAGAGGTATAATTTTTGGTGCTTTAGATAGCAAATCTATAGCTTGGAAAGTAGCAGAACATTGTAAAGAACAAGGTGCAGAATTTGTATTAACAAACGCACCTATTGCAATGCGAATGGGTACAATTAACGAATTAGCTGAAAAGACAAATTCTACCATCATTCCAGCAGATGCAACATCTGTAGAAGATATTGACAACCTCATTACTAAATCAATGGAAATATTAGGAGGGAAGATAGACTTTATATTACATTCCATAGGTATGTCTGTTAATGTAAGAAAAGGAAGGCACTATACTGACCAAAATTATGATTTCACTGTAAAAGGTTTAGACGTTTCTGCTATGTCTTTTCATAAAGTAATGCAATCGGCATGGAAATTAGAAGCAATGAACGATTATGGCTCTATTTTAGCTCTTTCTTACATTGCAGCACAACGTACTTTTCCAGATTATAACGATATGGCAGACAATAAATCTTTTCTAGAAAGTATTGCAAGAAGTTTTGGTTATCATTTTGGTAAAAGAAATAAAGTAAGAGTAAATACGATTTCGCAATCACCTACTATTACTACTGCCGGAAGCGGGGTAAAAGGCTTTGATGGTTTCTTCAAATATGCAGAGCAAATATCACCACTTGGAAATGCATCAGCAGACGATTGTGCTAAATACTGCGTTTCCTTATTTTCTGATTTAACACAGTCTGTAACTATGCAAAACTTGTTCCATGACGGAGGATTTTCAAATACAGGTGTTAGCGAAGAGGTTCTAGAGAATTTTATTAAGTAAATTTTAAATAATCACATACAAAAAAAAGCTCCTTTTGGAGCTTTTTTAGTTTAGGTTTATTCCTCTTTTTTAGGTTTTTGAGGTTTCTCTTTCTTTGGCTTATTAATTTTAACCTTTAACTCGCCTTTTTCTTCATTTAGACTAATCTTAATGTCATCACCTTCTTCAAGGTTTGCATTAACAATTTCCTCGGCAATAACATCTTCTAAATACTTTTGTATTGCTCTTTTTAGTGGTCTAGCACCAAATTGAGAATCATAACCTTTATCAGCAATGAAATCTTTAGCCTTTTTATCTAGACTCAAAGAATATCCAAGTTGTGTAATTCTTTCAAATAGCATTTTTAGTTCAATATCAATAATTTCATGAATATGCTCACTACTTAATGAATTAAACATGACTACGTCATCAATACGATTTAAGAATTCAGGGGCAAATGCTTTTTTAAGAGCTTTAGCAATGACGCCTTTAGCGTCTGATTGATATGATTCTTTTCTAGCAGTTGTTGAAAACCCAACACCTTGACCAAAATCTTTGAGTTGACGAGAACCTATGTTAGAAGTCATTATGATAATAGTATTCTTGAAGTTTATCTTTCTTCCTAAGCTATCAGTCATATAACCATCGTCTAATACTTGAAGTAATAAATTGAATACATCAGGATGTGCTTTTTCTACTTCATCTAATAAAATAATAGAGTAGGGCTTTCTTCTTACTTTTTCAGTAAGCTGACCACCTTCTTCATAACCAACGTATCCTGGAGGCGAACCCACTAGACGAGTGACAGCAAATTTTTCCATATACTCACTCATATCAATTCTTATAAGCGAATCATTGGTGTCAAACATAATTTTAGATAACTCTTTAGCTAACTGGGTTTTTCCAACACCAGTAGGACCTAAGAAAATGAATGAACCAATTGGTTTTTCAGGATCTTTCAAGCCAACTCTATTTCTTCTTATAGCTTTGACTATTTTGCTAATAGATTCATCTTGTCCGATAACGCGTTTTTGAAGCTCCTTTTCCATCTGAACAAGCTTTTTACTCTCTTGCTCTGCAATTCTTTGTACAGGTACTCCTGTCATCATAGCAACGACTTCTGCAACATTGTCTTCAGTAACCGTTTCTCTTTGATTTTTTAATTCTTCTTCCCAAACAAGTTTAGCCTGTTTAAGATTGTTTTCAATTTTTCTTTCTTCATCTCTTAGCTTAGCAGCCTCCTCAAAACGTTGTTTTTTGATGACATTACCTTTTTGAGATTTGATAGCATCTAACTCTTTTTCAAGTTTTAAGATGTTTTCAGGAACATTAATATTGTTTATATGAACTCTTGAACCCGCTTCGTCTAATGCATCAATTGCTTTGTCTGGAAGGTGTCTATCGCTCATGTAACGGTTAGTAAGTGCAACACAAGACTCAAGGGCTTCGTCAGTATAGGAAACATTATGATGTTCTTCATACCTTTCTTTAATATTCTGAAGAATTTGAAGTGTTTCATCAATAGAAGTTGGTTCAACTAAAACTTTTTGAAAACGTCTTTCTAGTGCGCCGTCTTTTTCTATGTTTTGTCTGTATTCGTCTAAGGTTGTAGCTCCTATACATTGAAGTTCTCCTCGAGCTAATGCAGGCTTGAACATATTTGATGCATCCAATGAACCTGAGGCGCCACCAGCACCAACAATAGTGTGTATTTCGTCAATAAAGAGTATGATATCGCTATTTGTTTCTAATTCGTTTAGAATAGCTTTCATACGTTCCTCAAATTGACCTCTATATTTAGTACCAGCTACTAATGCAGCCAAATCTAAAGAAATTATTCTTTTGTTAAACAGAACGCGAGACACTTTACGTTGTACTATTCTAAGAGCTAAACCTTCAGCAATTGCCGACTTACCGACACCAGGTTCTCCAATAAGAATAGGATTATTCTTTTTTCTACGACTTAAAATTTGAGAAACTCGTTCAATTTCCTTTTCTCTACCAACAATAGGATCAAGTTTATCATCTGATGCCATCTTTGTTAAGTCTCTACCAAAATTATCTAATACAGGTGTCGAGGACTTAGTGTTTCCTCTAGCTTGTTTTGGTTTATTTGAAAAAAGTTCTTCGTCATCTTGTTCAGAGCCACCTAATTCGGCACGTGGGTTAGAACTAAAGTCTGAAGTGTCATCATCAGATTCTTCTCCATTTATATCTATCATTGAAGCAAACTCACTTTTTACTGTTTCATAATCCACATTAAACTGATTTAAAGATAAGGTTACGATACTATCCTCGTCTTTAAGCATAGATAGAAGTAAGTGTATAGTTTTGATTTCTACACTTTTAAATATCATTAACTCTAAATGAGCCAATTTTACAGCTCTTGCAGCTTGTTTTTTTAACTCTAAATTACTTGAATTTGAGTACTCACTTTTTTCATTATTGACAATTGAGCTCTCAACAACCTTCCTAAGTGCTGTTAAATCTACATCTAAAGCTTTAAGAATCATCACAGCAGAGCCTTGACCTTCTCTCAAAATTCCAAGTAAAAAGTGTTCTGGGCCAATGGCATTATGACCTAGTCGAAGAGCTTCTTCTCGGCTAAAGCTAAGAACCTCATTTAGTCGGGGTGAAAATTTAGAATCCATATCGTTTAAAGGGTTTGCTTATTACGCACAAAGTAATAATTAGATTGAGAAT
Organism: uncultured Flavobacteriales bacterium; assembly: GCA_964003875.1. Lineage (GTDB taxonomy): Bacteria > Bacteroidota > Bacteroidia > Flavobacteriales > UBA7312 > UBA8444. The sequence continues at coordinate 7,174 of CAXFLH010000078.1, forward strand.
TTGACAATAAATCAACCTTTGATTTATCAACATATAAAGTGTTGATAATTATTGATTTTTTTTAAGGCTACACAAAGAGTGAATAGTTAAATTCGTGAATTAAATATAAACATTAAAATTTAATTTTATGGCTGACGGAGAGAAAATCATTCCAATTAACATAGAAGAAGAAATGAAGTCAAAGTACATCGATTATTCGATGTCTGTAATTGTTTCAAGAGCATTACCAGATGTAAGAG
>CAXFLH010000079.1:0-7401 GCA_964003875.1 uncultured Flavobacteriales bacterium
ACGTTCGGATGAGATAAGCGCTGAAAGCATCTAAGCACGAAACTCATCTCAAGATTAGATTTCTTTTAAGGGTCGTTATAGACGATGACGTTGATAGGTCATAGGTGTAAAGGCAGAGATGTCATAGCCGAGTGATACTAATTACCCTTTAGCTTTTTGTAGTTGATTTACTCTAACTAAATTGTTTTCTTTTTACAATATATCATAATCTTATTCAAGATTTTATGGTGGTTATTGCAGTGGTGTTCACCTCTTCCCATTCCGAACAGAGAAGTTAAGCCCATTAGCGCAGATGGTACTAGGTTGATCCCTGGGAGAGTATGTCGCCGCCAAATTTTTATAAGCCCCGTTTCTTTGACTCGGGGTTTTTTTTTAACTAGATTTAAACGTAATTTGCTGAATGAAAAAGTGGTTGCTTTTTTACTTTCTATTACCATTTGTTGCTTTTACTCAACAGATGGATATGGATTTAGTTCCCCATAAATTTACTTACTATCACTTTTTTCAGCCTCAAAAGCAGAGCTATTCTTTAGATACACTAAATACAGGCTATTCCACTTTACAATACCATTCCTTTTCTTCTAAAGGTCAATTTATTAAAGTTAACCATCAGCAGTTTGTAACCGATTTTATCTTATTAAATATAAATTTTGACAAGTTTTCACATGAAGGCATATTCAATAGGGAAAACCTTAAGCTTCATAATGTAAGTACAAATTTATCATTCAATAATAAAAGGCAAACCTACAGTGCTCAATTATCTTTGGGATATCAAAAAATTAGGACAGATGAAAATGGAGGTCTTTTAAATTATGCAACTACAAATTTCGATGACCCTTTACTTTATCAAGTAAACTTACTTAATTCTCAGAATGAAGTAAAAAACAGAAATCACATACTTGTTCAAAAATTTAAATTGACTGACAAGTGTTCGATCATTAATGAATTCTCAATTCTCAGCCATCGAAAAATGTATTCAGATCAATCACCTAATTCTGGTTTTTATCAAGACATATATATAGATTCTACTTTAACATACGATTCTCTATCTACCATTTCTATTACCAATAGTTTTGGTATTACTTTCAATAATTTCACCTTAAGCCAACTGATACATAGTAGATATGCGCATATAAATACTATTGATTCTACAGATTATGACTATGGTTTATCTCTAAATTATTATAATGACAAACAAGGGCTTCGTTTTAATTCTCAACTTTATCAATCTGATGACCTTAATTTGTCACTTAAAAAAGAGTTCAATTCAAAATTATCGAATCATGCCTTAATTTTATATTACGATAGAAGCAGAGTGCCTATTTTAATCAATTCTTTTTCCTCCAATCACTTCCTTTTTGACAACGATTTTAATAACATACAAACAGCAAGAGCTACCTATGTTGTCAAGCATAAAAACTATTTATTTGAATCTAGTTTGATGCACTATTCTGACTATGTGTATTTAGATAAAAACAGTCATTATCAGCAATACCAAAATGTTATTATAAATTGGCATAATAAATGGACCGTAAATTTAAATTGGAAAAAGTTTCATACTACTCAAACTTTAGAATATCAGTACGCAGATAATACATCTATAATGCGATTTCCAAAGTTCAATTACACCACATCTTTATGGTTGGAATCTAATTTATTTGGGGATAACTTAAATACACAGATTGGAGCTGATATGAACTATTTTACCTCCTATTATGCTAAGGCCTATAATCCAGCACTTGCCCAATTTCATTTACAAGACAGTCAACTTATTGGTGATGTGCCCTTACTCTCGGTCTTTCTAAAGCTGAAAGTTCATAACATGTCCATTGTTATGCGCTACAGAAATATCACTTCTTTAATTAGTGCTAATGCCGATGTCTATTATCTCATTCCAAATTACCCTAACTATCAAGCATCTTTGCAATTATCTGTGTTATGGAAATTGAATAATAAATCTGATTAATTGCTATTTTTTACTTCCAATAAGTCAAATTAGATGAGTCTTATAAATTGATTCAATGAATATGGATTTTTACTACGTGAATCTTTTTTTTGATAAGCTTAATTTTGTTTTAGGCTTTATAGCCTTTTCTTAAGAAAATAGATTTATGGCCGTTTAAAACACAGCTAAATTTAATTTTGTCAGTATATGTATTGAAGAAAATTAAAGCGTATGAAAGTAGTTAGACTTACTCTTTACTTTACTTCGACTACTCTTCACTTCATTCAGAGTGTCTAACACACAGACAGACTACTCTGAAAGAAGTGAAGAGTATATAGACTGTCGTTACAATTTAAGTAAGCGAATTGTCTAGTTCGCAATATAAATGGAGATGTAGAGCTATAAATTCCTTATTGTTAATCTTCGGAATACAAAAGTATTATTGGACTTTCATTTATCCAATTTGTATGAAGTTGAAACAAGAGTTCTCAATCAAGTGGACACACCCCTGATGGTTTCACTATCTTTACCCTCTAAATAGGAGTGTATTATTAGCTTTGAGAAATGTATCCCCTCTTAAGAGGAGAAAGATAAACGTAGTTTGTTAGGTGTGTTTTTTTTAAGTCTTCTGTTTTTTCTTTTTAGCAGCAGGGAATAAGACGTTGTTTAAGATAAGTCTATAACCCGGTGAATTAGGGTGTAATTCTAATTCAGTTTTTGGGTCGCCAACCTTGTGTTGGTAGTCTTCAGGGTCGTGACCACCGTAAAATGTCCAAGTACCTTTACCAAATTTTCCGTGGATATACCTCGCTTCATTGACAGAAGAAGTTTCGCCCATTATCAGCACATCAGACTTTATGTATTCTTTTTTGAAAGCAGTAGTTTGCCCCATAAAACCTTTGATTACTTGCTCGTGATTTTGGCATAACATTGTTGGTACAGGGTCCCATTTGGCAGAAAATTCGAATAAAGTAAAGAAATCCAAAGATTGGTTTAATTTTCTAGTTCTTGTAGCATCTATGCTTGAGAACTCATACTGATTAGGGTTTTTTACTAGAGAAAAATCTTTAAAAGCAAAGGTGTTGTTGTAGTTCAGTTTTTCTTGTGCTTGGGGGTCAGCACCATCGCCATCAAACATGTATTCGCAAATGTCCACGTCTTTGGCAGCCAAAGCTATATCGTAGGTGTCCGTTGCTGAGCACATGGCAAAGAGAAAGCCTCCACCAGCAGTAAATTCACGGATTTTTAGAGCAACTTCCAATTTGGCTTGAGAAACTTTTTGAAAGCCCATTTTTTCAGCAGAACGTTCAAAATCTTGTTTTTGTTTTCTGTACCATTCGGCATTTTTATAAGCGGCATAAAACTTTCCATATTGACCAGTAAAGTCTTCGTGATGCAAGTGCAACCAATCGTAAAGTGGGAGTGAGCCACCAATCACTTCTTCGTCATACACCAAATCATAAGGGATTTCGGCATATGTCAATGCTAATGTTACAGCATCGTCCCAAGGTAATTTACTTTTGGGTGAGTAAACCGCAATTTTGGGTACTTTTTCAAGTTTGACTACATCTTGATTGACTTCTGGACTAGAGATTTCCCTTAGTATTTGGGTAGATCGCACATCGGCAATAATTTGATAGGAAACTCCTCTTATTTTACACTCCTTTTCTATTAGTGATTGATTTTTTATCAAAAAACTACCCCCTCTGTAATTCAGAAGCCAATCTACTTCTTGTTGGTTTTCTAACACCCAATAGGCAATACCATACGCTTTGAGGTGATTACTTTGTGTATCGTCCATAGGGATAAGTAGGTAGGACGCCCAAGCATTGAGTTGAAAGCAAAGCGTAAGAATAATAACGAGATGCTTTTTCATTTTTAGAAGGGTGCTACATTATCCTCATTCATACTCGATGGTAGCACATCATCACCTTTAAAGCCAAAGGAATCAAGATCGGTGAATTTTGCTAGTTGAGGAATGAATCGCAGTTTGATGTTTTCTAGTGAACCGTTACGATGTTTGGCTACAATAATTTCCCCTTGTCCTTGGCAATCGGGGTCTTGTCCAGGAGTGGTGTTTGGCCATTCTGTAAAACCGTAATACTCGGGACGATAGATAAAACATACAATATCGGCATCTTGTTCAATAGCACCAGATTCCCTAAGGTCAGATAGCATAGGGCGTTTGTCACCTCCACGAGTTTCAACCGCTCTACTCAATTGTGATAAGGCTATGATAGGCACATTCAATTCTTTAGCAATACTTTTTAGTGAACGGGATATTGTACTAATTTCTTGCTCTCTATTTCCACTTTTGTTAGAGCTACCTGCGTGCATCAGTTGTAGGTAGTCAATGACCACTAGCTGAACACCGTGATTTTTGACTAGTCTTCTGCATTTTGCCCTAAGTTCAAAAATGGTAAGGGCAGGTGTATCATCAATAAATAGAGGAGCTTCTGAAAGTTGAGTAATTTGTTGGTTCAATTGTATCCACTCGTGATCTTCTAGGTTTCCTTTTCTTAATTTTTGAGCAGGAATACCTGATTCACTTGCAATAAGTCTATTGACTAGCTGAACAGATGACATCTCTAGTGAGAATACAGCCACTGGCATATTAAATTTAACGGCAGTATTTCGTGCCATCGATAATACGAAAGCAGTTTTTCCCATACCTGGACGAGCAGCTAGAATGACTAAATCAGATTTTTGCCAACCTGAAGTAACCCTATCTAGTTCAGAAAAGCCTGAAGGCACACCACTTAAGCCATCTTCTTTATTTTTAATTTCTTCAATTTGGTTCAGAGCTTGAAGAATAAGGGTGCTCATTTTATCGTAGTTCTTACGAATATTACCCTCAGAAATTTCATACAAACCTTGCTCGGCAGCGTTTAGTAAATCAAAAACGTCAGTAGTATCGTCATAAGAATCTTTGATAGTTTTGCTAGAAATACGAATTAGCTCACGTTGTATAAATTTTTGAGTAATAATTCTAGCGTGTGTTTCTATATTGGCAGCAGAGGCGACACGTTCTGTTAGTTTAGTAACGAATGAAGGGCCACCAATTTCTTTGAGTTCGCCTTTTTTCTTGAGTTTTTCAACGATAGTTAGTATGTCGACTTTTTTAGCTGAATTGAATAAATCTTCAATAGCTGAAAATATCTTCTGATGTTCATATTTATAAAAACTCTCAGGCTTAAGTAATTCTATTGCGTTAGATAGGGCATCGTTATCTATCATTAATGCACCTAAAACTGCCTCTTCTAAATCTATAGCCTGTGGTGGCAGTTTACCGTCAATGGACTTGCTGACCATTGGCTTGATATTGGTTTTTTTAATTTTCTTATTCTCCTGCATATTTACTCCTTAAATGCTCCCATACTTCCGAACTTTTCTATTCTTTCTTGAATCCTATTTTCAGGACTTTTAGACTCTAATTCTTTAGTGATATCTAAAATATTCTTTTTTATGCTATCGTACATAAAATTAACATTTCTATGTGCGCCACCTGTCGGTTCATCTATTATACCGTCTATAAGTCCATTTTTTAGCATATCGTGGGCAGTTAATTTTAAGGCATTGGCAGCTTTTTCTTTATGATCCCAGCTTCTCCACAAAATGGAAGAGCAAGACTCGGGAGAAATAACAGAGTACCACGTATTTTCTAGCATTATCACTCTGTCTCCAATACCTATTCCTAATGCACCACCAGAAGCACCTTCGCCAATGATGATACAAATAACAGGAACTTTAAGTTGTATCATCTCTATGAGATTTCTAGCTATAGCTTCCCCTTGTCCTCTTTCCTCAGCCTCTAAGCCAGGGTATGCTCCGGGGGTGTCAATAAATGTAACTATTGGTCGGTTAAATTTTTCAGCCATTTTCATCAATCGAAGAGCTTTTCTATAACCTTCAGGATTTGCCATGCCAAAATTTCTGTGCTGACGCATTTTGGTATTTTTTCCTTTTTGCTGACCTATTAGCATAAATACTTTACCATCGATTTTTGCCCAACCACCAATCATAGCTTTATCATCTTTCACTGTTCTGTCGCCGTGAAGTTCGATAAAATCGTCAGCAATTTCTTCAATATACTCTAGTGTGTAAGGGCGTTGTGGATGACGAGAAAGTTGTACCCTTTGCCATGCTGAAAGGTTAGAATATATCTCTTTCTTTTTAGCTTCTAATTTTTTCTTTAAATCCGAAATAGTTTGTTTTACCTCTATTCCTTCTCTACCTAATTGTTCAGCTTGTTGAAGATTTAGCATTAAATCTTCAATTGGTTTTTCAAAATCCAGGTATTCAATCTCAGTCATTACTCTAGTATATTTAGTAATTTTTAATAAATTAAAAGGAAATTCAAGTTTAGAAAAATTTATGTGATTACATTTGTATTTTGACAATTAAATTTATCAACAGTGCTATTTTTTCCTAATGCTAAAATAAATATAGGCCTAAACATTACTTCTAAAAGGGCTGACGGCTATCATAATTTAGAAAGCATTTTCTATCCTATAGCTTGGCGTGATATCTTAGAAATTATACCTTCAAAGCAATTAAGTTTTGAGAGTACTGGACGGTCTATTTCGGGTCAAGGCAATTTGTGCTTGAAGGCTTATGAGCTTATGAAAAGTCATTACGGTATTGCTCCAGTTTCTATACATTTACACAAAAATATTCCTATTGGCGCCGGTCTTGGTGGTGGTTCTTCTGATGCTGCTTTTACTTTGATGGCATTGAATACTATTTTTGAATTGAGATTAGCTAAAGATGAGCTTAAGAAAATGGCAGCTCAGCTGGGTGCTGATTGCCCGTTCTTTATTGACAATACACCCTCTTTAGCTAGTGGGATAGGTGAGCTTTTAAATCCCATAAACTTAGATTTGTCTAATTATCATCTGTTAGTTGTTAAGTCAGATGTTTTTGTTTCTACAAAAGAAGCCTTTTCTGCTATTGTGCCTCAAAAAACTGTATTTTCTCTTGAAGATGAAATCAAAATACCTATTGAAAAATGGAGGATGAAAAATGACTTTGAGGACATAATATTTCCGCAATACCCAGAGTTGTCGGAAATAAAAAAATCGCTAATTCAGGCAGGTGCTTTGTATGCCTCAATGAGTGGTAGTGGTTCGTCTATCTACGGCATATTCTCAAAAAAACCTCAATTGGAATTTGACAATTGCCAACTTTTTCATCAAGTTTTATAGACTAATCAACTTATATTTTTTGCTCGATAAGACTATCTTATGGCAAAAAGGTATTATTTCATAATAATTTTTATAAATTTGCATCCCTTTTGCGACTAGAAGAGGAAAAAGGTAAGATACTAAGTTAAATAATCTTTCACATCAAGTTCGCACAACCTCTAACTTAAATGTGAAATACAAATTAGACATATATTATGTCAGAAGAAAAAAAACCAGTAGCCAAAAAAACAACTACAAAAAAAACAACTACCA